>PHBE01000037.1 GCA_002841885.1 Deltaproteobacteria bacterium HGW-Deltaproteobacteria-18 | reverse complement strand
CGGGAGCAGCAATCCGGATAATCCGATTCCGGTTGGTGGCACCTACCAGCTGCAGGTCTCCCTTACCGACGCCATCATGGGCGGCGGAGACGGTGACGGGATACGCGTGCTGTCTGCCGACTTTTCCGGCAATTTCGATTTTGCCTACGGTGCTGACGGCCCAGGCATTATTGATCGCGTCAATTATGATCTGTCGCTGATTGAAGAAAGCGTGTCTTCCGGGCTGTTCGCCTTGGGTGAAAACGGCGAACCGGGCGCAGAGATCATGCTCGGCATGGATAACGGTTCCATTATCGGCACCGTTGACGGCGGAACTCCTTTCTTCCGTATCAGTGTGGACGGGGAAACAGGCAGAGTCACTTTCGTGCAGTATGAAAACGTATGGCATGCTGAAGACAATGATAATGACGATTCCGTTTTCCTGGATCTTCCGGAAGGAACGATACTCTTAACAGCTGTCGCAACAGATGGTGACGGGGATACGGCGTCCGCATTTATCGATTTGAGTACCGGCGTGTTTGGTATCGAGGACGATGGACCGACTCTCAATGTCGAGGCCGATGGCCAGGCATCGGGAGCAGTTGCGATAAATCTGGACGAAACCGTGGGTGACGACCGTGGGTCGGATGCCGACGGCAACAATGACGACGACGGCCCGGGGTTGGCCCAGGTCACGACGTCTCTTGAAGGCGGATTGGCGGCGCTTTTCGCAGTCGACGGCGACTACGGCACCGACGGTCCGGGTACGACCACAGGCTCCTTCAGCTTTGTGGGCTTTCCGACTGAGGGCGGGCTGGAGACAACCCTGTCCTCGACTGCCGGCGGCGTGATCACGCTGTATCTGGAAGGCGGAATGATAGTGGGCCGCGACGCCAACGGCGGCGATCCTGTGCTGACAATCGAGATCGTCGAATCCCCTGCGGATTCAGGACTTTATCAGCTCCAAACCACGCTTTACGAGGCGCTGGATCACGGAGACGACAACAACCATTTTGACTCCGCCCTTAATCTGCTTCTTGCGGACGAAGGCGCCGTCAAGCTGCAGTACGAGGTGAC
>PHBE01000036.1 GCA_002841885.1 Deltaproteobacteria bacterium HGW-Deltaproteobacteria-18 | reverse complement strand
TGCCGCTGTAGCGGATATCGAAATAGGCCTCGTCCGAAAGGACGTAGAGGTCGTGCCTGAGAGCCAGCTCCGCAATCGCCTCAAGTTCCCTCCGGGAGCACTCGTGGCCGGTCGGATTCTGAAGATCGTTCAGGATAAGCAGTCTGGTATTCGGAGTGATCGCGCGCCTGAGCGAATCCATGTCGAGAGCAAAGTTGTCCCTTTGTTCGACATAGGTATAAGGAACCGCCTTGCCGCCGTGAAACTCGATCTGCGACTCATAGATCGGGTAGCCTGGATTGGGATAAAGCACCTCGTCTCCCGGGTTCATCAGGGCCATGATGAACTTGCCTATGACGGGTTTGCCGCCGGGCTGAATGACGATGTTCTCGGCGGTGTAGCGTGTGCCGTGAGAACCATTGATGTCGGTTGCAATCACCTCTCTCAGTTGAGGCACACCGGCATTTTGGCAGTAGCAGGTTTTGCCGTCATGGATGGCCTTCATCGTGGCATCCACAATGTTTTGAGGAGTCGGGATATTCATGTCGCCGAGATGGAAGGCGTACACCTGATGCCCCTGTGCCGCAAAGGCGGAGGCTTCCGCAGAAACCGAGAAAGCGGTCTCCGTTCCAAGACGGGAGATGCGGTCTGCAAACGTGGTCATGATTCACCTTGAGCCAAGGGGCCACTGTCTAAGCGATCACCCTTCGCATTCCATTCTTTAAGTACAATTGAGAATATCGCCTTACACCCATCGTTTCAATACTTAAAACCGGGTCCGCCGACATCTGCCCGGTCATGGAAATTGACCGAAAAGGCATACAGGTATATCCTCGATCCAAACCAGTGGAGCGTTTTCGCGAAACCGATTGTCACCCAATCGGGATGGGATTTCCGCGAGACACCATTCACCTTCAGCAGGGCCATTCTCACCAGGATCCTGCCAAGGCTCCAGCAACCTGCTATTGGACAGGGGTGAATTTCGGGATACTGAACCCCTCCTTTCTGTCCTCCCAGACAACCCGGACAGTCATGCCGCATCTTATCAGACGATGATCGCAGCCGACGAGATTGGAAAGGAAG
>PHBE01000035.1 GCA_002841885.1 Deltaproteobacteria bacterium HGW-Deltaproteobacteria-18 | reverse complement strand
TTCTTCCATGGCCGAGGCCACGGAGTTCATGTTGGAACTCATCTCTTCCGTGGCTGCGGCCACGTTGGTGGACTTGGCGGTCATGTCGCTGGAGGCCCCACGCAGGTTGGTGGCGAGGCCAAGAAGTCCCGCCGAGGCCTGATTGACCTGGGCGGAGTTGCCGGCCACTTCGCGGATGATGCCGTGCACCTGCTCCACGAACTTGTTGAACCATTCGGCCAGTTCCTGGGTCTCGGTGCCGGAGGTGTCCTTCAGTCGGGCGGTCAGGTCGCCTTCGCCCTGGGCGATGTCTTTGAGCATGCCGATCATGCGCTGCAGCGGGGTGATGATGGAGCGGATGAGAAAGATGGTCAGGGGCAGGACCAGGAACGCAAATCCGGCTCCGATGAAGGACATGGCAATGGTCAGCGATCTCGCGGCCGCGCTTTCGAGATCAGCGGCTACTGCGGCCTGGGCCTCGGCGATGTTGTCGATGTAGACTCCGGTGCCTATCCACAGATCAGTGCCGGGGATCATCATCGAGTAGGCAATCTTGGGCTGATCGCCCTTACCAGGCTTGTCGAACACGTATTCGACGAATCCACCGCCGGCCTGGGCCTGTTTACGCAACTCCTGGACGAAGGGGAGACCGTTGACGTCCTTGGCTCCACCGAGATCTTTGCCCTCGTTTTCCTTTTTGGTTGGCAGAACCCGGCAAACCGTCTCCTGATAGACAAAGAAGTAGCCGGATTTGTCCTCTTCGAAACGAATGGTGTTGATAAGTCGTCGGATGGTGTCGATCCGTTCCGAATCGGCCGTCATTCCTTCCACTGCCGAGCCGAGGCTTGAGGCCATGTTCGTGGTCGCTACCATGATCTTGTCGCGTGCATCGGCGTTCATGATCTGGCCGACTTTTGCTATCATCTGGTCCTTTGTCCCGCTTGCCTGATAGACGAAGAAGGAGACGACGGCGCCCATGAAAATGAGCATGATGCCGACCAGAAAGAGTAAGCGATTGCGGATGCCGAATCGAATGGCCATGAACGTCCTCCAAGAGTGGTAAGTAATTTATGTTGTTTGAAGTTACATCATGTGTCGCAATTATGGCAAGCAAAGGAATATTCCGGCCGCCAGCCGGTGAACCCTTCAGGTCCGTCGAAATCGATTGATGGGAGCGACGCACGCGATCGTGAACGTAGTGTTTGGTTATGCAAACAAAAGAGCCCGGCGTTTAACCGGGCTTTTTCATAAGGTAAAGAGTGGATTATTTTTAGATCTTGAATTTGCCGACCATGGCATTGAGGTCGCGGGCCAGTCCGCTCAGGCTCTCGGAACTGGCCTGCACCGCCTCGGCCGATTGGGCGATTTCTCCCGAGGCAGCGCTTACAGCGGTGACCTCCCGGGCGATGTCGCCGGTCACGGTCTCGGCCTGGGACACGTTCTCGTTCACTTCCTGCACGCCCTGGGAGGCCTGACCGACATTGTCGGCGATGTCGCGGGTCGTGACGGACTGCTCCTCGACGGCGGCCGCGATGGTGCCGACGATGATGTCCACTTCGTTGATGACCTGACTGACCTGCTGGATTTCCGAAACCGTTATTCCGGTCGCGCCCTGGATGCCCTGGATCTTGCCCCGGATTTCCTCTGTTGCGCGGGCGGTCTGCATGGCCAGTTCCTTGATCTCGTTGGCTACAACCGCAAACCCGCGCCCGGCTTCACCGGCCCTGGCCGCCTCGATGGTGGCGTTGAGGGCC
>PHBE01000034.1:2500-4793 GCA_002841885.1 Deltaproteobacteria bacterium HGW-Deltaproteobacteria-18 | reverse complement strand
GTGAACTTGCAGTATCATCGGCGCTGGAGGTCTTAACTTCCGAGTTCGGAATGGAATCGGGTGGTTCCCCTCCGCCGTGGTCACCAGGACGAAATATATAAGAGAAACAGGTGAAGAGAGAGAGTTAAGACTCACGATCTATTAGTACCGGTCAGCTGAACACATTACTGCGCTTACACTTCCGGCCTATCTACCAGGTGGTCTGCCTGGGATCTTCAGTGTCTTGCGACAAGGGAGAACTTATCTTGTGGCTGGTTTCCCGCTTAGATGCTTTCAGCGGTTATCCATTCCGATTATAGCTACCCTGCTATGCCACTGGCGTGACAACAGGTCCACTAGGGAATCGTCCATTCCGGTCCTCTCGTACTAGGAACAGACCCACTCAATTCTCCTACGCCCACAGAAGATAGGGACCAAACTGTCTCACGACGTTTTAAACCCAGCTCGCGTACCACTTTAAACGGCGCCCCAGGATGTGATGAGCCGACATCGAGGTGCCAAACCGCATCGTCGATGTGAACTCTTGGATGCGATCAGCCTGTTATCCCCGGCGTACCTTTTATCCGATGAGCGATGGCCCTTCCATGCGGGACCACCGGATCACTAACACCTACTTTCGTACCTGCTCGACATGTCTGTCTCGCAGTCAAGCTCCCTTATGCGTTTGCACTCAACGGCTGGTTTCCAATCAGCCTGAGGGAACCATTGCGCGCCTCCGTTACTCTTTGGGAGGCGACCGCCCCAGTCAAACTACCCACCAGACACTGTCTCCCTGCCGGATAACGGCGAGGGATTAGAATCCTAAACTAACAAGGGTGGTATTTCAAGGTTGACTCCACAGATACTAGCGTACCCGCTTCACAGTCTCCCACCTATCCTACACATGATAGTTCAAGATCCAATGTCAAGCTATAGTAAAGGTGCACAGGGTCTTTCCGTCTTTCTGCGGGGAGACGGCATCTTCACCGCCAATTCAATTTCACTGAGTCTCTGGTCGAGACAGTGCGGAGATCGTTACGCCATCCATTCGTGCAGGTCGGAACTTACCCGACAAGGAATTTCGCTACCTTAGGACCGTTATAGTTACGGCCGCCGTTTACTGGGGCTTCAATTCAATGCTTCGCTTGCGCTGACATCTCCTCTTAACCTTCCAGCACCGGGCAGGCGTCAGACCCTATACGTCGTCTTACGACTTAGCAGAGTCCTATGTTTTTAGTAAACAGTCGCCACCGCCATTTCTCTGCGACCACTCGAAGCTTGCGAAGTAAATACGCTCACCCCAAATGGCACCCCTTCTCCCGAAGTTACGGGGTAATTTTGCCGAGTTCCTTAACCAGAGTTCTCTCAAACGCCTTGGGTTACTCACCCCACCCACCTGTGTCGGTTTACAGTACGGTCCGCATATATTCTCACTTAGAGGCTTTTCTCGGCAGTAGAGGCTCAATCACTTCTGTCTTACGACACGGCATCACTTCTCGGGATAAAGAGACACGGATTTGCCTATGTCTCATCCCTACCAGCTTGCACCGGGATATCCAACACCCGGATGACCTACCTTCCTGCGTCCCCCCATCGTTCAAACGAACATATGCAGGTACGGGAATATTAACCCGTTTCCCATCAACTACGCTTTTCAGCCTCGCCTTAGGGGCCGACTAACCCTGGGAAGATTAACTTTACCCAGGAAACCTTGGGTTTACGGCGAACAGGTTTTTCACCTGTTTTATCGTTACTCATGCCAGCATATTCACTTCCCATCAGTCCAGCAGACTTTCCAATCTACCTTCATCCCAGATGGGAACGCTCTCCTACCAACCAGGTAAACCTGATTCCGAAGCTTCGGCACCATACTTAGCCCCGTTACATTTTCGGCGCAAAGTCGCTAGACCAGTGAGCTATTACGCTTTCTTTTAAGGGTGGCTGCTTCTAAGCCAACCTCCTGGCTGTCTAAGCGACTTCACCTCCTTTCCCACTTAGTATGGATTTGGGGGCCTTAGCTGTCGGTCTGGGCTCTTTCCCTCTCGACCACGAACCTTATCACCCGCGGTCTGACTCCCAGGATCTTAACTTACGGCATTCGGAGTTTGATAGGGTTTGGTAAGCGGGTAAGCCCCCTAGCCCTTTCAGTGCTCTACCTCCGCAAGTAAACTCCTGAGGCTATACCTCAATATATTTCGGAGAGAACCAGCTATCACCGAGTTTGATTGGCCTTTCACCCCTATCCACAAGTCATCCGAGTAATTTTCAACTTACAACGGTTCGGTCCTCCACTTGGTTTTACCCAAGCTTCAAC
>PHBE01000033.1 GCA_002841885.1 Deltaproteobacteria bacterium HGW-Deltaproteobacteria-18 | reverse complement strand
GATGGTGTGCACCTTGTATTTGCGGTGCGAGATGGCGCGCATGAGCGGACGGATGAGCAGCATGGCCGCGCCGGTGGTTCCCATCCAGCTGGCCAGCAGAGTGCCGATCAGCAGGATGACCGTGTTGACTACCGGTTTGCCCACCAAGGAGCCGCGCAGGCAGACGCCGCCGGCGATGGTGAACAGCGAAAAAAGCAGGATCAGAAACGAAACGTACTCCAGTGCGAGGGTATGCACCACGGAATACAGCGCCAGTTCATAACCGTGGCCGATGGCAAAAGGAACCAGGAAAGCCACGCTCCAAAAAGCTGCAACCTTGCCGTAATGGTGATGCCAGAAATGAGGCACGGCAAGAGGCATGACGGCTATGGAAAGAAGCATGCAGGCGAAAGGAACCACCCAGAGCACGCCCAGATGTTTGCCGATCTCCTGGGCCTCATGGTGCAGATCCCCGCCGGAAGCCCAAACATCCGGCAAGACGCACAGAACCCCCAGGCCGATGACCGCCAGACAAAAAAACCAGACAGAACTTTTTCGCATCCGATGTTCTCCTTGTAGGCTGTCACCTGTGGCGACAGTCAGCTCACGTGCACGTTAGGGCGCCTTGCAGACGCCCGGCCTTCTTCCTCTCGATCACCTTGTGATCCCAAACTACAGACCATCCATCGGGTCCATGAATGCAACGCGGCATCATGCCCGCCCGACAGCCCAAAGGACGAATCCGGACTTTCCATGGAAACAGTCCGGGTGACATTTGCTCCGACGCGAAGACTCCCACCCCTTGTGCCGGATTTCACACACGGGTGGGTGCATATGCCATATCCTTTTCCAGAGCAATACCCCCTGAAAACGGTCCGTATGTCTCACTTACCGGACGCGAAAGACGGACGGACGCAGGAGGAAATGGACCTTGTTGTTTTCCCTTGTAATTTCCGACTGAACCGATTTGAAAACCTGCTTGCTCAGAAAAAAAGCGGCCGACTCCCCAAAGGGAGCCGGCCGCTTTTTTTCTGAGGTGAACCCGGGTTACCGAATTACAGCCCGCAGGCGTCCTGCATGTATTTCAGGCGCAGGTTGCGCGTAACCAGCACGGGGCAGCTCGCACCTTCGAGTACACGAGTGACAACGCTGCCCATGATCACGTTCTCGAGCACGGACAAGCCACGCGAACCGATGACGATGAGGTCGCAATCAAGCTCGTCCTGGACATTCAGGATGGCATAGTCAGGACGGCCGCTGCGTGAAATCAGTTCCACGTCCAAGCCGCAGGGCTCAAGCAGTTTCTTGTATTCCTCGAGCAATGCCATGGATTTGGCCTCGGCGTTGGCGCGCAGCTTCTCGGCCATCTCGCCGCCGATGGTCATGTTGATGGGCTCCCAGACATTGAGCAGATAGATCTTGGGGGACTTGGAATTGACCAGATGCGCGCCGTACTTGGCCGCGTTTCTGGAAGAATCCGATCCATCGACCGGAATGAGTACACGTTCAACTTTGATCATAGTCGTATCTCCACGGCGGATATTCCCGCCTCAAGGCAGTTGATTAGTGGAAGAAGAGAATGTTCATCAGAATGAAACACGGCACCAGAATGCCTGCGGACCAGGCCATGTAGCCGAAAAAGCTGGGCATCTTGATGCCGCCCGTTTCAGCGATGGAACGGACCATGAAGTTGGGGGCGTTGCCGATGTACGTACACGCCCCGAAGAACACGGCGCCTGCGGAAATGGCCAGCAGGGTGCCCGCCTCGGTCATCAGGCGCTGGGCGTCACCGCCGGCCGTGTTGAAGAACACGACATAGGTCGGGGCGTTGTCCAGGAAGGCGGACAGGGCGCCTGTCAGCCAGAAGTACATGGTGTGATTGTCGAGGCCCTCGGCGGTCTTGACCATGGAGATGATGCCGTTCAGGGCGCCGTCCATGCCCGCGCGCAGGATGGAAATGGCCGGGATCATGGAGATGAAGATACCGGAGAAGAGCTTGGCCACTTCCCGGATGGGCTCCCAGTCGAACTCGTTGCGACGGCGAATTTCCGGGGCCGTGATCTTGAGGCTCACGAAGGCCAGGGCCAGCAGCAGGACGTCGCGCAGGATGTTCTGCAGTTCCACATGGACTTCGTAGATGGTGATTTCAACGCCGGGCTTCCACATGCCGCTCATGAGCACGCCGGCGACCACGCCGCCCAGAAGCAGCAGATTGGGGGTTCCTTCGAGGCGGAGCTTCCCGTCCTGACCCGCGTCAGGAGACTCGGGGCGGCCTTCCTTGTTGAAAAGCACCGTGTCGATGACAAAATAAAGCGCCAGCAGAATGGCCGACAACACCGCGAACGGGAGGAACATGTGCACCGTGGTCCAGAAGAAGGACACGCCCTTCAAGAAGCCCAGGAACAGCGGCGGATCGCCCAAAGGCGTGAGACTGCCGCCGATGTTGGCCACCAGGAAGATGAAAAAGACGATGGTGTGCACCTTGTATTTG
>PHBE01000032.1 GCA_002841885.1 Deltaproteobacteria bacterium HGW-Deltaproteobacteria-18 | reverse complement strand
CGCCCTTAATCTGCTTCTTGCGGACGAAGGCGCCGTCAAGCTGCAGTACGAGGTGACCCGCACCGACGCCGACGGCGACAGCGTGACCGAAAGCGCCGCGGTGAACCTGATCGGCGAAGCAACCTCCTTCTTCAGCTTTGACGATGACGGCCCGAGCATGGTCGTGAACGCGATCGCTGAAAGCGGGATTGTACTTACGACAGACGATGCGGAAACCATTGGCGCGAATTTCGACACGGACAGCGCCAATTTTGCAGCAGCCATGCAGGCTGCGGTGACTCCGCTTTACGGCTCGGATGGTTCCGGAGGGACTGTGGTCAGCGGTTTCGAACTGGTCATCAACGGAGGTGGCGAGCTCGATTCAGGGCTGAACAGCAACGGACTTGACATCATGCTGTCGAAGGACGGCGACGACGTGGTGGGACGTACCACTGCGGGCGAAGTTTTTCGCATCTCCGTGGACTCGAACGGAACTGTCGGCTTGAAGCAGTCGGCCGAAGTCGATCATATCGAAGGGACCCCAAGCGATGATCTGATCAGCCTGGCGGAGTCCAAGATATTCCTTGAAGCCAAGGCGACCGTTACCGATGGAGACGACGACGTGGCAACCAGAACGCTCAGTGTGGATCTGGGCGGGAACATTCGCTTCGTTGATGATGTTCCAAACGCTGAAAACGACTCCGTTTCCGCGGTTGAAAACTGGACCGGAGCCAAGACCTACAACCTGCTGCTCATCGTCGACAGGTCGGGCAGCATCAGCCAGGCTGAGATGCAGGCCGCCGTGGTGGCCATGAACAGCCTTCTCGACAAGTATGCTGAAGTGGCCTCGGGCGGCGAGGCCGGAGTAAAGGTCCAGGTGGTCACGTTCGCGGTGGATGGAACATTGGTGCATGGAACTCCTGTTTCGATCGCGGATGCCAAGGCATATCTGGATATCCTCGACAATAGCGGCGGTAGCGGCAACACCAACTACGATGCGGCCGTGGCTGCGGCGACTCCCGCCATAAACGGCTGGCCGGCAGCAACAGCAGATCATGACAACGTGGTCTACTTCATCTCCGATGGAGCCCCCACGGTTGGCAACGGCACTGTCGGTCTGACCAATACGGAAGAAGCCGCCTGGGAAACAACGCTGGAGGGCCGTGGTGCAACAGCCTGGGCTATCGGTGTCGGCACCGGCAACGCCGCTGACGATGATCTGGCCGACATGGCCTACCCGGATGGAAACGTCCTGCTGGCCAGCAACTTCAACGACTCGCTGCTCGACGCCCTGATCGGCACAGTGCCGATCCCGACCACGGTCAGCGGCAATGTCCTCGATAATGATTCCTCGGGCGCGGATGGCTGGAATGCTCCGGCGCTGGTCTCGGCGAGTTTTGGTGGCGATACCTATTCCTTCACTTCGGACACGGATTCCCACACCTTCGATCTGGGTCTTGTCGGCTCGGTGCTTATCAAGGGTGATGGTAGTTACGTCTTTACGCCTGCCGAGGACGTGCAGGACGACATCTTCGCCGACCTTTCCTACACGGTTCGCGATGGTGACGGCGATGAGACGAATGCGATCCTGCGGCTGACAACCACGGATCTGAGCGAAGTCACGGCAGTCAGCGATACGGTGACCGTCATTCCGGGTGAAGATCCGGTGCAGTGGGGAGGCGCGGAGTTCGTTGTAGTTGATGATGAAGGTGCCGGAGGCCAGGACCGCTGGGATGTGTCTTCGGATTTGTTCACGGCGGATGCCGGGGACGTGATCAGCCTGGATCTGAATTTGTCTAACTACATACCAAGATACACGACCGGGGGAAATGTACGGCAGGACGCGGTGGAGATTGGTCTTCTTGATGCCGCAGGGAATGAAGTGGCAACGATCTCCATGAAGTATTGGAGCAGCGTCTGGACAGTGGATAACGGTTCCGCAGGAACCGTTGCATTCTCGTACGCCGGAGGGACGACCACCGCTCACGTGACCTTCAACGGCGTGACGCTGGACGGGACTTATAAGATCAGCCTCAACGTAAACGATGGCACCGGCGGATCCGAAAAGTTGACAGTCAGGGCTTCCGGGCTGGTAGTGGGCACGGGCACGGATCCCGTGTACTGGCCAAGTGTGGGTATGGCCGCCATGGCACTGCCTATCACCGGGGACCTCTTCGCCAACGATGCCCTAGGCGCGGAAGGCGCAAGCGTCATGGCCGTGGCCGTGGGCGGGCTGGTCTTCACGGATACGGACAGCGACGGCCTGATCGTCGCGGCTGGCCAGTATGGAACGGTGACGGTCAATACCCTGACCGGCGCTTACGAGTACACGTCCAACACGACAGGCTCCGTGCCGGACATCGGCGACACGGACGTATTTACCTATACAGTCTCACAGGCCGACGGCGACTCGTCGACGGCCGACCTGACCATCAACTTCGCTGCAAGCGTCGGCGAGACAGGTACGGGCGCTTCCGAAACCCTGGTGCTGTCCGCAGATACCGGCGGCTCCATGAGCGGTCTCGGAGGAAACGACCACCTGATCGGCGGTGACGGCAATGACAGTCTCTATGGCGGCGACGGTTCCGATGTCCTGGAAGGAGGTTTGGGTAACGACCTCCTGGTCGGGGGCGCGGGCAGCGACTTCCTGTCCGGCGGCGAAGGCAACGACACTCTTGTGGGCGGCGCGGGTGACGACGTCATGACCGGCGGCGCAGGGCAGGATGTATTCCGGTACATGGTCGGCGATCTGGATGGCGTCATCGACGGCGATACAATCACCGACTTCGAACTGGGCTCGGGTGGAGACATCCTCGATCTGGCAGCCTTGCTCAACGGCGCGACCGCAGGCACCCTCAACCAGTACCTCGACTTCACGGTGACGAACATTGCCGGAGGCGAGGCCACGGTCGAGATCAATGTGGATCCCGCTGGAACGGGCAACCACGCCAGCACTCTGGCGACCATCACGGTCACTGGCGTGGGGGTTGGGGATACCGCCGACACCATCATCGATACGATGATCAACCATAACATAGACATCTAAACCGGACCGGGGGAAAGGGCCTTCCCTTTTCCCCGTTTTTGAAGGACGTTGCGCACATCCCCGCTGGCAACGGCGGGAATGTCATCATAAGAAAGGGTGGAGGCGATCATGGAACCGACACGGCCAACCCAGAGCATCATGGAAGATCTCCTCTCCGGAGAAGGTCGGCTTCTGGAAGATGGAAATGATTCGAATTCATTGCGAGTCGTGGAATTTGCGGGGCTTTTCGTGCCCGATGAGGGTTTGGTCATCAGCCCGCCGACAGGCGGCGAACTGACCGTGTGGCCCAACGGGAGCTATGCGTTTACCTCCTCGTCCGCCGTAGCAGAAGGAATAGCGACCCACTACAGCTATGTGGTCGAGACCGATGACGGTTCGTCCTTCATAGGTTCTTTTCTCCTGGGCGAAGAGATCAGCGTGCCCGAGGCCATGCATGATTTCCAGGCCTGGTCCCTGCCTGAACTCATGGATGTCGACGGCGCGGCCGAAGCACTTTTGCATGGAGGTCATTTCGATATGCAGGATTCTTTCGCGTATGATGTGCCGGACGGTCACCATGTCGAGACTCTGATCGGTCCCGACCCGGGGATCGACGATCTGACCCGCCTTATTCTCGACTCGCAAAGTTCGTGACCCGCCCTTTCGGGGTCGGGCTTTCATGCCTGTACTGAGGCCTCTTTCTGCCCCGTTGACCAGACGTCCGGCTTTGTGCTGACGTAGAAATACAAAACCTCCCGGCTCGGCAGTTCGGGAGGTTTTTTTGTTCGCCACGGGAGTTAGATCGTGGTTGCTTGCTGCGTGTGCATGGTTGTGCCCCGTGTTGCAAAGTAATGCTTATCGATTCGCTTCAAATCTGATGGCAGTTGCCGAGCCTTTTGTCGGGGTCAATCCGGCTGGCCCCTGGGCCCGATGGATTACTTATAATTGTCTCGACTCGTTTTTTTTCAGGGAGTCATCCTCTCATTTCTCGCTTATGTCCTGATGACAAAGTTGCCCGAGTTCATGCCTAGGTATGAGATGGCGGCGTTATGTTATAAAAGACTGAGTTTTCGGAAAAACACTTTTTTTTGTAATACGTATAAATAATTACATAAATTGTTTTTTTGAGTACATATTTAAATTCATGCTTCAAAAAAATCTTTCATACTTGACCCTACCTTCGAACACTTTCATATAAGTGTCCAAAGTAATTGATCTGGTTGCAAACCGAAATTTTACATAAACCGCAGGTGGAGGACACCATGGCTGAAACTCAGAATTCCAGGCAGAACGTACAGGCCCCAGAAACCGGACAGACCGTCATCGTTAACGCGATTCCCGGTCAGGACATTGTTCTTGAGGCCGCCTTTGACCAGGCCGAAGTGAAGATGGATGGCGGCAATGTAGTTTTTGAATTCGAAGGCGGCGGCCAAGTTGTCCTTAACTTCACGGATTTGGGCGAAGCTCAGGCGCCCAACGTGGTCATGCCTGACGGTACTGTTCTGGACATGCAGGAATTTTTGGCTTCTCTGGGTGAAAAAGAAGTGGAGCCTGCGGCTGGGCCCGAAGCTGGCGCTGCTGGCAGCGGCGGCGTTGGTGAGTATCAGGATGATGCCGGTGACGTGATTGGCGGTACGGAGAAGCTGGATGGTTTCGACCCGAGGAGTTTTTCCTCGATCTCCGTGGCGGCTCTGGAGGCGGATAATTCGCTGCCTTCTGCCGGGATCGTTGGCGGTGCGGTTGATGAGGACGGTTTGCGCCTTTCCGAGGGTGCGCATTTTGAAGGCAACGATGACGAAGTCGGCGGCGACCATCCTGCCCGGTTTTCCTACCTGGACGGAATCCTGAATTACGATTTCGGCGGGGACGGCCCCTCCGGCACCAATCCCTTCGTATGGAATCTTGCCGGGCTGCCGGTGGTTTTTTCCGAAGGCAACCAGTTGGTTTATGAAGTCGTGGATGGCGGTTTGACCCTGAACGCCTACTACATGACCGAGGGCTATATGCCGCCGTCCCCGGAAGGTGATGATCGGGCCCATCCTGACGACATTGCTTCTTTTGCCAGGGATTTTGTTCAAGACGGTCCGGTTAGAGTGGACGTTTTCAGCTTGCAGTTGACGAATGTTGAAGACGGCACGTTCCGGTTCGAACTGTATCAGCCGTTGGATCATTCCAACACCGCCACGGAAGACGACATCAACTACAGTTTCACCTTCACGCTTACCGACGGCACTGGGGACTCCGTTGTCGGCGGACTGAATCTTGCCATTGACGACGATTCCCCTGTGGTTACTGCCGATGGAAGCGAACTGCCCTCGATGGTTTTGGATGAGTCCTCCTTTGGCTCGGGGGTTGTAGATGCCCCCCAGGACACAGCGAATTTCGACATCGCCAGCGCCATCAACCTTGATGGACATTTCACGTTGGGTGTCAATCCTGATGTCGCAGATTCAGAAACCGTGCCCTTTGTATCCATCCATGCCGTCGGCAACGGCCAGCCGGA
>PHBE01000031.1 GCA_002841885.1 Deltaproteobacteria bacterium HGW-Deltaproteobacteria-18 | reverse complement strand
TTGCTTCCCGGCCGTTCGCCGCACAAAGCACAGCAGAAAGCCCAAACCCCAAGGCCGGGAAGCATTACGAGGCCCGCGAAGGAGTTCCGGCAGACCTTGACCGAACTCCGACGGTCTGCGCAGCCCCGCATCAAGAGATGCCTCCGGCGGGCAGGGAACACGTCCCCTGCACCCCTGACATTTTCAACACCCCTCCGCTCCGCCTCAAGCAGGCCGTCGGGGTTCGGGCGAGGGCTGTCGGCTGTCCGACTGAGCCGGGCATCGTTTGCTTCCCGGCCGTTCGCCGCACGAAGCACAACAGAATGCCCAAACCCCAAGGCCGGGAAGCATTACGAGGCCAGCGAAGAAGTTCCGGCAGACCTTGCCCGAACCCCGACGGTCTGCGCGCCCCTGCATTCAACTCCAAAGTCTGGAGCCATTCGGAAAGAAAAAATCATTTTTTTAATTGACAGCCAGCACTGCCCTTTATAAACACGTTTCCTCGTTGAGCGGGAGTAACTCAGTGGTAGAGTGCAACCTTGCCAAGGTTGAAGTCGCGAGTTCAAATCTCGTTTCCCGCTCCACAACGAAGGCGGCATAGCCAAGTGGTAAGGCAGAGGTCTGCAAAACCTCCATTCTCCAGTTCAAATCTGGATGCCGCCTCCAAGCACCGCGGGAGTAACTCAGTGGTAGAGTGCAACCTTGCCAAGGTTGAAGTCGCGAGTTCAAATCTCGTTTCCCGCTCCAGATTTTTCGGCCGGTCCCTGACCGGCCTTTCCTTTCAGCCGGACCGCCACGCAAAAAATGCTTGCGTCATGACCTTCTGATTAGGACTGCCTCACTTCGAGCGCGGGAGTAACTCAGTGGGAGAGTGCAACCTTGCCAAGGTTGAAGTCGCGAGTTCAAATCTCGTTTCCCGCTCCACAAAAATTGAAAGGCCGGTTTGTCCGGCCTTTTTCTTTTTTCTCCACCCAAGTTTCGCTGCAAACAGCCACCATCCCCTCGAACAAGGGGACTCCGGACATGCCCTTCTAACTACCTGAAAAAGAATAGATTCCAACCTTCGCGGGAATGACGCACAGGTTCTTTCACGACTTTTTGCAGCGGCCCGCGCCCAGCAACTTCTCCACCACCTACAGACAACACCGTCCTTGAAAAAAGGCCCATGGCAGGCATCAACGTTTCCTGCCAAAGAGCGATCCCAGCACTCCGCGCAGTATTTCCCGGCCAAGCTGGGTCCCGATGGTCCGCACCGTGCTCTTGACCAGAGCCTCGGCCACGCCCTGTCTGCGCCCCGACCCCGAAAACCAGCCGCTGTCCGTCCCCTTGCTCCTGGCCTGCGTCTCGGCCTGCCTGGCCTCTTCCGCCCGGGCCATGGATTCGCTCGCCCTGACCTGCAAAAGCTCAAAAGCCGATTCCCGGTCCACGGCCGCATCGTAACGCCCCTTCAAGGGAGAACGGGACAGCATGGTGGCTCGTTCCTGCTCCGTCAACGGGCCGATGCGCGAATACGGTGGGCGGATCAGAATCCGCTCGACCATGCGCGGCCTGCCTTTTTCATCCAAGGCGGAGACCAGTGCCTCGCCAGTGCCGAGACTGACGATGGCTTCGCCGGTGTCGAAGGCGGGATTGGCCCGAAAGCTCTCGGCCACGGCCCGCACTGCCTTTTGTTCCCTCGGCGTGTAGGCGCGCAGGGCATGCTGGATCTTGAGCCCAAGCTGCCCCAGGATCTGGTCCGGGACATCCGTCGGGCTCTGGGTGATGAAATAGATGCCTACGCCCTTAGAGCGGATCAGGCGGACGACCTGCTCGATCTTGTCCACCAGGGCCTTTGGCGCGTTGTCGAAAAGCAGATGGGCCTCATCGAAGAAAAAGACCATGACGGGTTTGTCTGGGTTGCCGACCTCCGGCAACTGCTCGAAAAGCTCGGCCAAAAGCCAAAGCAGAAACGTGGCATAGATCTTCGGCGAGCGGGACATGAGGCTTGAGGCATCCAATATGGAAATGACGCCGTTGCCCGAAAAATCGACATGCATGAGGTCCCCGAGGTTCACCGCCGGCTCGCCGAAAAAGATGTCCCCGCCCTGTTCCTCCAGCACCAGCAACTGCCGCTGCAATGCGCCCACGCTGGCGGCGCTGATGTTGCCGTAGGTCCCGCGCAGCTCCGCCGCATTCCCGGCCATGAACTCCAGCATGGCCCGCAGGTCCTTTAAATCGAGGAGCAAAAGGCCCTGCTCGTCGGCGATGCGAAAACAGGCGTACAGGATCCCGCTTTGCGTCTCGTTCACGCCCAGCAGCGAGGAAAGAAGCAGCGGCCCCATCTCGGAGATGGTGCTGCGCAGGGGGTGCCCGCTTTGGCCAAAGACGTCCCAGAAAACAACGGGACAGCCCTGAAAGGAAAAATCCTGCGTGGGCATGACGGCCAGGCGCTCATCGATCTTCGCATGAGGAGTGCCCGCCACCGCGACGCCCGAAAGATCGCCCTTTATGTCGGCCGCAAAGACCGGAACCCCCATCCGCGCATAGCTCTCCGCCAGCACCTGCAGCGTGACGGTCTTGCCGGTGCCGGTGGCACCCGTCACCAGACCGTGACGATTGCCCATGACTCCAAGCTGATACAAACCCTGTCCGCCTGCCCCGCCAAGCAAAAAATCATATGCGCTCATGGCCCCTCCTTGAAGAGTGCACCGCCGTGTATTGACTCCGCACCCGCATATCAAAGCGGGTTCCAAAAACAAAGGCCATTGACTTGCTCCAAAAGCCTCGTCACAACAACCCTCGACACGTTGTTCATCACGCGCAGGCAAAACGCTTCGCGCGCAAGACCTTTGGAAGCAACCCCAACCCGTCGCAATTCGGACCAATATGATCAAGATACACCCCTGCCCCAAGGGCTACGTCACGGACCTGGACAAGACCTGCACTCCCGAGGAAACCGTCATCCGGGCGCGGGAGGCTCTGGCGCATTCGGGCAAGCGCATTCTGGCCCAGACCCGGCGCATCGACACCGGACGGCTCGGCATTCCGGTCTACATGTCGCTCTGCGGCGAAGACGCCCTGGGCATAATGCCCACCCGCAAGCAGATGGGCAAAGGCGCTTCCGCTCCCCAGGCCGAAGCCTCGGCGCTGATGGAACTGGCGGAAAGATTCAGCTATTTCTCCTACTGGGACACCCCCGAAAACTTTCAGCCCATGACCTGGTCGCAGGCTCGGGAAGCATTTGGCGACAGACTCCTGCCTATCTCCTACATGATCCAGTCCGTGGCGGACGGGGTCTGTGAAGATGACGCGGCCCGCATCCTCGACCTGTTGCCCTGGCGTTTCGCTCCGGTCACGGACATCGGAGCCGGTCAGGAATTCATGGCCCCGCTGGACTGGTTCAAGAAGCTCAACGAATTCAATGGGTCGTCCGCCGGAAATACCCTGGAGGAGTCCATGCTGCAGGGCGGATGCGAACTGGCCGAGCGCCATGTCTGCGCCGTCGTCGACCGCACCCGGCAGGAGACCCCCAGCATCGATCCTGCCTCCTTCACCGATCCGGTCCTGATCGAGCTGCACGAAAAATTCTCCGCCAACGGCCTCAAAGTCATACTCAAGGATTTCAGCCTGGGCCTGCCCGTGCCCACTGTGGCGGCCCTGGTCATGGACCCGGCCACCTTCCCGCACAAAAGCGAGATCGTCTTCACGGCGGGAACGGCGTCATCCCCCGAGAAAGCGGCCATCCGCGCCCTGACGGAAATCGCCCAGCTCGGCGGGGATTTCGAGACCGGCAGCAATTACGAGGCCTCGGGCCTGCCCAAGTTCATGCACCCGGACCAGTGCGCATGGCTGATTTCCGGCGATATGGTCTCCATCCACTCGCTGCCTTCGAACAAGGACGCGGATATCGCCACCGAACTCGAAAACTTCTGTGCGCGTCTCAAGGACCAGGGGTTCACCTTTTTCTCCGTGGACACGACGGTCAAAGAGCTCAGCATCCCCGCCAACTACAATTTCGTCCCCGGATTCCTGTTCCGGGAACGTACGCCCATGGCCTCGCTGGGCCTGTTCGTTGGCCGCGTGTTGGCCGAGGACATGGACCCCGAGCAGGCCGAAGCGGGGCTTGACGTGCTCGAAAAAATTCATCCCGACGCCCATTACCTGCCGTTCTTCCGGGGCCTCGTGGCCCTGCGCCTGGGCGAGATCGACCAGGCTGCGTCCTGGTTCGCGCAGGCCGAGACCCTGCAGCCCGAAGCCGACGACCGGGGCCTGGCCGCATTCTATCAGGCTTACGCGCTCTCCCAGCAGGGGCAGTGGGCCAGCACGATCCCCCACCTGGACCGGGCCGTTACGCATTGCCCCGAGGTCAAGGAATACTTCAACCTGCGCGGGGTGGCCTATTTCAAGCAGCAGGAATTCGCCGGAGCGGCGGCCAACTTCGAACTGGCCCTTGCTCTTGACAGCGGATCGGCCATGGACCTCGCGAATCTGGGGTTGTGTCACAAGTTCATGAACAACGCGGACAAGGCCCGGGAACTCCTGACCGAAGCGCTGGCCCTCGACCCAGCTCTGGAATTCGCCCGCACCCATTTGAACGAACTTTAGCGCCTGAAGGAGAAAAACATGGATATCAGCAAGAAAATCGCCGAACTCAAGACCGACCCCGGATTCACTGAAAACGTGGGCATGGTGCTGGTGCACAACGGCGTTGTCCGCGCCTGGTCACGCAAGGACAAATCCAAGGTCAGCCAGGTCAGGATCGAGGTCGATCAGGCCAAGGTCGAAGCCATCCGCGCCGAAATCGAAGCCCGTCCCGGCATCTTCCAGGTCGTGGCCGAAGCAAAAAGCGGTGAATACGTGCCCGGTGACGACCTGCTTTTCCTGATCGTGACCGGAGACATCCGTGAAAACGTCAAACCGGCCTTGAGCGATCTTCTGGACCGCATCAAATCCGAAGCCGTGAGCAAGCAGGAACTTGCCCAGTAAATGGAGAATCCCCAAACCATGAAGCGTCAAACCCTTTTTGCGTTGATCATCCCGATCATTCTTGGCGCCTTCCTTGGCGTGTCCGTAGCCGCCATGGCGGCCACGGACGCGCCAATACCTACCGGCGGCACAACCTTCGACTACGCATGGCTCAAAGGCCGCGCCCGAGCCCTGGCCGCCACACCCCATGTCAGCCACGAAGGGGAACTGCCCAAGGTACTGCAGAACCTGACCTGGGACGACTACATGCAGCTCTCCTTCGATTCGGAGCATGCCTTGTGGCAGGACGGAAAGTCCCTTTTCCGGGCCGAACTTTTCCATCTGGGGCTGTATTTCAGGACCCCCATCACCCTCTATGAACTGGAAGGCGGAAAGGTCAAAGAGCTCGACTACACTCCGGACCTCTTCAAATACGGAAACTCCGGAATAAAAGGCAAGGACCTGCCCAAAAACCTCGGCTTCGCCGGATTTCGCTTCCGCTACCATACCGACTGGGCCCGTGACCTGATCGCTTTCCTGGGCGCAAGCTATTTTCGCGCCGTGGGAGGCGAGATGCAGTACGGACTGTCCGCCCGCGGACTGGCCGTGGACACGGCCCTGCCACGGCCCGAGGAATTTCCGCTCTTCACGCACTTCTGGCTGGAAAAACCCCGCCCTGGAAGCGACACCGCCACGGTCTACGCCCTGCTCGACTCGCCCAGCGTGACCGGGGCATACCGCTTCGACATCCGCCCCGGCCAGACTCTGACCATGAAGGTGGACGCGGCCCTTTATCCGCGCAAACCCATCGAACGTCTCGGCGTGGCCCCCCTGACCAGCATGTTCCTGCACGGCGAAAACGACCGCCGCATGGGCTACGACTGGCGGCCGGAAATCCACGATTCCGACGGACTGGCCATTCACAACGGCAACGGCGAATGGATCTGGCGGCCTCTGGAAAACCCGCCCTTCCTGCGCTTCAACGCCTTCATGGACCAGAACCCGCGCGGTTTCGGCCTTTTCCAGCGCGACCAGAACTTCGACCACTACCAGGATGACGGCGTGTTCTACGACAAACGCCCCAGCGTCTGGGTAGAACCCGTGGGAGACTGGGGCGCAGGCTCGGTGCAACTGGTCGAGATATCCCATGTCGACGAGACCTTCGACAACATCGTGGCCTTCTGGAACCCCGCCGCTCCGGTGGAAGCCGGCCAGGAACTGCTTTTCAGCTACAATCTGTACTGGGGCACCAACCCGCCCATGCCCGGCAACCTGGCCCGCGTGATCGACACCTTCACGGGCCTTGGCGGCGTGGTCGGCAAGAAACGCGAATACTACAGCAGGCGTTTCGCCGTGGACTTCGCCGGCGGCGACCTGGCCATGATCGCCAAGGATTCCAAAATCACGCCTGTCCTGAGCACCTCGGCCGGACGCATCGAAATCACCTCGGTGCGGCCGCAGCATGCCCTCAAGGGCTTTCGCTGCATGTTCGACGTGGTCCCCCCCGACGAAACCCAGAACCCCATCGACCTGCGCCTGCACCTTGAGGTCGACGGCCGCCGCATCAGCGAAACCTGGGTCTACCAGATGACGCCCCCGCCCCTGCAGGACCGCACGCTCTACAACCCCTAAGCCTGCTGGGCGGCACCGAAAAAAGAATCAAAAAAAGGGCTTTGGCGCACGCCGAAGCCCTTTTTTTACGTTCACACCATCCGCCAGCTCAAAGGCCGCGCAAGACCTCTGCGGCCAGATCCCGCACCCGCACCGCCTCTTCGTCCTTGCCGTACTTGATACAGCCCTGGGCGTAGAGCCTCACCCTCTCCCGCAGCGCGGCCGCGACCAGGGCCTGCTGTTCGACGTCCAGGGCCATGTTCCGCAGCAGGTCGATCATGGCGTAGACCCGGTACAGATCAAGGCCGATGATGCGCCGGGAGAGCTGGTCCGCGTGCCCGCCGGTCTTGACCGTCAGGGATTCGGGCACCAGACCCACCGGATGACGCGCCCCGACGCGCAGCCACAGGCTGTAGTCCTCGCAAGCGGGCAGGCGCTCGTCAAAAGGCCCAAGCTCCTGCCACAGCTCGCGGGTGAACATGACGCACGACGGGCTGATCAGGCACAACTCGAGGGATCGGTCCAAAAACCATCCGGCGGGCTTGGCATGTTTGAAACGGGGATTGACCCGTTGCCCGTTCCTGATCCAGATTTCGTCCGTCTGGCAGATCGCAAACCCACTCTCGGCCATGAAACGGACCTGCTTTTCGAGCTTGTCCGGCATCCAGTAGTCGTCGGAATCCAAAAGGGCGATGTACCCGCCGCCACTGGCCGCAATGCCCCGGTTGCGGGCGGAGCTGACCCCTTTATTTTCCTGATGCATTCCCGTAAGCCGGGGATCGTCGAATTCGGCCAGCACCGAGGCCGTCGCGTCGGTGGAGCCGTCATCAACGACAAAAAGCTCAAGATCGGCCCAGGTCTGCCCCAGCACGGAGGCAACGGCCCGAGCCAGAACATCTGCCCTGTTGTGGGTGGGGATAATTACGGAAACACATGTCATGAGAAGCATCCAGGTCGTCAATGTCCGGTGGTTCAACGCCACAGCCTGGTACGGGATGTACCTGAGCCGCCTCCTGCTCGAAGGCGGCCATGAGGTCCTGGTCCTGGGCCTGCCGGACACCCTGTCCGCCCGCAAGGGGGAGGAGTGGGGGCTGCCCATGCGCCTGATGGACCTGAACACGACCACGCCCTGGGGCATAGCCGCGCTGTACGGCAAACTCAAGCGGTTGGTGCGCGAATTCAGGCCCGATGTGGTCAACTGCCACCGGGGCGAAAGCTACCTGCTGTGGGGCCTGATCAGGAAGGAACTGGGCGGGTTCAAACTGATCCGCACCCGCGGCGACCAGCGGTTGCCAAAGGCCAACCTCGTCAACCGCTGGCTGCACAATGATGTCAGTGACGCGGTCATCACCACAAACTCGCCCATGACCCGCCATTTCCGGGATGTTTTCCAAGTGCCAAAAGGCAAGCTGCACCAGATTCTTGGCGGGGTGGACACCAGCGTCTTTTATCCCGACCCGGCCGCCCGCGCCCGCATTCGGGCGGAACTGGGGTACGGGGACAACGACTTCGTCGTCGGCCTGCTCGGCCGCTTCGACCAGGTCAAGGGCCAGCACGAGCTGATCCGGGCCGTGGCCAGACTGCACGGACAGGGCATGACAAACATCCGTCTCCTGCTGCTCGGCTTTGATTCGGCCACGCCCGAATCCACCGTGCGCGACTGGATCGCGGAGCGCGGCATTGCTTCCATCACTACCATCACGGGCAAGCGTCCGGATATCGCCGCCTGCCTGAACGCCCTTGATCTTGGAGTGGTCGCGTCACTGTGGTCCGAGACTATCGCCAGGGCGGCCCTTGAAATCATGGCCACGGAAGTGCCGCTGATCGGCACCGATGTGGGCGTCATGCCCGACCTGCTGGAGCCGGAGGCTCTTTTTGCCGCCGGTGATGTGGACGCTCTGGAACAGGGCATCCGCGCCGCGGCCACGGAACCCGGCCTGGCCGAAACCCTGCGCCAGGCGCAACGCAGGCGCATGGCCGATCTTTCAGGCCGCGATTTTCTGTCCCGAACCCTGGCGGTTTACGAGGGTGCACTATGAAACGCATTGCGCTGATGCTCCCGAAACTGAGCCGTTACGGTGGAGCCGAGCAGTTCGGATACCGTCTGGCCGAATTTCTGGCCACGCAGTGTGCGGCGGAGTTCGACGTCACCTTCATCTGCTCCAGGCAGGATGGCCCCCCTCCAAAAGGTGTAAAGGTAATCCGGGTCGGCCGCCCCATCCCGGGCAAGCTCGGCAAGGTTCTCTGGTTCGCCCTGGCCGCGGAGGTCGTGCGGCGCAGGGGAAAATTCGACGTGAGCATGGGGCTCGGGAACACCGTGTTCCAGGACATCTCGCGCCTGTCGGGGGGGCCGACAAAACTTTTCTGGGACTACTCCATCCGCGCCTATGCCCCGGGCCGGGAACGCACCCTGAAGACCCTTGCCCGGCACCTGTCTCCGGGCAAACAGCTCGGTCGGCTCATCGAAGGACTCTGCGTGCGGAACACCCCTGTGCTGGTGGCCAATTCCGAATTCGTGCGCGACCTGACGATCAAGGCGCACCCCCATCTTGCGCCTGAGAATATCCATCTCGTCTACAACAAACCGGACCTGAACCGCTTTTCCCCGGGCGATCAAGCCGCCAAGGCGCAGCTGCGCGGTCGCTTCGACCTTCCGGAAAACGCGGATCTCATCATCACCGCGGGCACCAATTTCCGGTTGAAAGGCGTGCACGTCCTGATCAGGGCCCTGGCCCAGCTGCCGCCGTCCTTCCATCTGGCCGTGGCCGGCGGGCGCGGCAGCCGCGACCTGATCGCTCTGGCCGAAGGTCTTGGGATGCGGGAGCGCGTCCACTTCCTGGGCCGGGTGGACGACATGCCCGCCCTGTACCGGGCCGGGGACATTTTCGTGCTGAACACCTTTTACGACGCCTGCGCCAACGCCGTGCTCGAAGCCCTGGCCTGCGGCCTGCCGACCATCTCCACGGCCTGCAACGGCAGCTCCGTCTTCCTGCGTCCCGAAGCGATCCTGGCCGACCCGGCGGACACAGCAGGGCTGGCCGGGCGCATCAGAACCATGATCCACAACGGCTCCACCGCGCGCACCGATTATGCGCCGCCAAGCGGGCTTGAGCCCTATGCCGACCTTATCCGGGAATTTTCATGACCAATCTTGCCACCTTTGAGCCCAAACGCATCCTTGTCTGCCAACTGCGCCAGATCGGCGATGTGCTGCTGACCACGCCATCCATCCGGCTCCTGAAGGAGCGCTACCCAAACGCGGCCATCGACATCTTCACCGAAAAAAAATGCACGCCGGTGCTCGAAAACAATCCGCACGTGCGCAGGATATGGGCGCTCAACAAGAAGGAGCTGCCAAACTTTCTGGCCGAGCTTAAGTTCTATGCCCGCATTGCCCGTGAAAACTACGATCTCATCGTAGATTTCCAGCAGCTTCCGCGCTGCCGCTTCGTGACCCTCATGAGCCGCGCCCAGGTCCGCCTTTCCTACCCGCCGCCCTGGTACAACCGGCTGCTCTACACCCACTGGGCCAAACCCGTACCCGCCTATTCCGGCAGCTACCGGGCCAGCATCCTTGCCCCGCTGGGCATCGCCTGGAGCGGACAGGCCCCGGAAATTTTTCTGACCGAAGCGGAGACCGCATGGGCCAGGGAGTATCTGGCCGGATTCGGGCTTGCTGCGGGCAGTTTCATCACCCTGGACCCGACCCACCGCCGCACAACCCGCCTTTGGCCGGCCCGTCATTACGGAGCCATGATCGGCCAGGTTCATGCCGCGCGGCCCGATCTGCGTTTTTTGATCCTCTACGGCCCGGGCGAAGCGGACATGGCCCGCGAGGTTCTGGACCACTGCCCCGCGCCCGAGGCCTGCGTCTTTCCGGACACAGTCATCGGCCTGCGTCAGATGGCGGCGGTGCAGTCCCTGGCCCGGCTGCACGTCGGCAACTGTTCCGGGCCGCGCCATTTCGCCGTGGCCGTGAACACCCCGACGCTGACGGTTCTGGGGGCGACCAGCGGCGGCTGGCGCTTTCCGTCGGATGACCATCAGGACATCTTCGAAGACCTGCCCTGCCGTCCCTGCAACGAGAACACCTGTTCCCGCAGCGACCACGCCTGTTTGGAAAACCTGCCTCCCCGACGGGTCGCGGACCGGGTACTGGAAATTTTAAGCGCCCGTGGTTCTTCTTAGGGAACACCGCATTTCCGTATTGCCTGCCCCTCTTTCAGCCCGTATGGATGAGGCTGTATCAAAGCCTTTTGATCAGTATTTTTTTAAAGGGAGTGACTTCATGAAGAGATTAGCGCTTTCCCTGTGCATCCTGCTGTTCTGCTCCGGTTCGGCCATGGCCGACGGTCTGGACACGTTTCTGGACAACCTGAATGTCCAGGCAAATGCTGACCGACACGGCGTCGTCACCAGCGTCGGCTCACATTTCGGCGTGCCCTTCTCCGATGTGGAACTGATAATGGGCACCA
>PHBE01000030.1 GCA_002841885.1 Deltaproteobacteria bacterium HGW-Deltaproteobacteria-18 | reverse complement strand
CCTCGGGGTCGCCGCTCGCGGCCAGAAGGGCGTCCATGCCCATGACCGCCGCGAACTGGCCGCGGGTCAGCTCGTACTTGGCCATGACGATCTCCCACGAGTCGTCCTGCCCCGTCGGGAAGGAACCGCTGATCTGGGTGCGCTGCAGCCCCTCGAAGACCCCGCCCGAGGCGTCGCCGATCTGGATGATGCGGGTCTGGTCGCCCCAGAAGCCCTTGCCCGGGACCCGCGCCCGGCGAAAGACCATCTGCGCGTCGCCCGGCATGGGCAGGATCAGGTCCCCCTCGGCCGGTTTGGGATTGTACGGCGTCTGGGGCGGGGCCTCGGCCAGGGCCGAAGTCGCCAGAACCATCAGGACTACCGCCGCGAAAAAGGCGCACAGCCGCCAGGGCAAACCTTTACTGCTCACGAATGACCTCCGCTGGATCGATGCATGTCGCCCGCCAGGCGGCCACCAGGGAAGCCAGGCCGGCCAGGGCGACGGTGGAAAGACAGAACAGGGGGACATAGGCCTGCGGCAAAACGCAGAAGGCCTCGCCCGGGGCCAGGTCCATGGCGAAGGTGCGGTTGATGACGCCGGCCAGGGCGGCGTACCCGCCGAACCCGGCCCCAAGCCCCAGCACCGCGATGATGAACCCCTGCGCCACGGGGAAAAAGAAGACGTGCCGCCGCGCGAAGCCCAGGAGCCTGAGCACGCCCAGGTCCCGGCGGCGCCGCTCCACGGCCGCGTACAGGCTGGCCACCAGCACGCCGGTGCCGCCGCACAGCCCCAGGGCGGCGATGAGCCAGAAGAGGCGCGACAGCCCATTGTCCAGGACGCGGATACGCTCGATGGCCTCGACCTCGGCCGCGACTTCCACGCCCTGGTCCTTGAGGCGATGGTAGATGGCGGGCACGTCGTCGATGCTTTTGGCGTAGAGGCGAAAACCGCGGTACCCGCCGCGGGCCATCTGGAAGGTCAGCGTGCGGCGGTCGAAAGTCACCCCGCGCTGGACCGCCGTGCGCAGCACGCCAAGGAGTTCCACGGGCACCACGGGGCGCTCGAAATTCGTGATTCCGACGGGGCGCAGGAGGAAATCAAGGTCTTTCACGCCCGAAGCGCGCACGTCCACGGCCGTCCCGTTCCCGTCGGTACCGGCCGGCCACAGGCAGTCCACCAGCCCCCCCCCCTCGGGCAGCCTGCCGCTGAAGGCCGGCCAGGGCGGCTGCGGCAGGCCGAGCATGGCCGCCTCATCGGCGTTCGGGGACAGGCCGACGGGGCGCAGCTCCCCCTCCCCTGTCTTCAGGACCACGCCCTCGGCATAGGGCAGCAGGGCGCGCGAATAGCCCCGCAGCTTGGCGTCGATGGCCCGCAGGCTGGAGGCGGTCACGGGCGAGCCCGGGGCCAGGAGTTCGTAGGCGGCGAAGCCTTCCGGGGGCTCGAAGCCCAGCAGTTCGCGCACGCGACCGGGCTTCGCGTCGGCGATGCGGCCGAAACCCGTGTTGATGATCAGGCCCGAACGGACGATGGGCGGCAGGGGTTCGGGCAGCAGGAGCACGGCGCCGTCGAAGCTCGGGTAGGGCTGCGGCGTCTCGCCCGGCCAGCCGCGGTCCGGCGCGGCGTAGCCCTCCTTGTAGCCCTCCACGTCGAGGACGAAGGGCAGCGGCGCATAGACCCGCGCCAGGGAGCCGGCACGAGGTTCAAGCACGGCCGATACGCGGAGCCGGGCCTCCACGGCCTCGCTGCGGCCGCCGCGCGTCCTGGTGACCCGCACTACAAGCTCTTCCCCGGCGGCCTTGCTGGCCAGCCGCGCGGCCTCGGCCGTGAGCACGGTCTCGCCGTCACCTGGCACCATGCCGCCGTTCTCCAGGATGAGGGGATCGCCTTGGGCCGTGGGGATGAGGTCGAAAAGGGCCGTACCGGAATCCTGCGGCAGAACAACGGTGATAACCGAGGACAGGGGCAGGATGGTCGGGGTCAGGAAGCCCACGCCCGGCCAGGCGGCCAGGCCGTCGAACCACTCGGGGGCGAACTCGCGGGTCTGGGTGGGCCGGATCTCTCGGAAGACGGGGTCCTCGACTAGGCGCTCGCGCAGAGTCTGGATGGTGCCGTGCTTGAGACCCAGCAGGACCAGCAGGGGTGAAATGACCGCCGCCAGGGCGATGACCAGGCAGAGGGTCAGGACCCACTCGTGGCGCAGGTGGGCGGCGGCCAGGAGCGGGATCTGGCGCAAGGGGCCGCCCCGGGCGCTCACGACGCCCTCCCCTGCACGGGCCGGCAGACCGAGCGGGTCATGCCCGGCGAGACGGCCTCGAGATCGAAGGTGTAGGCCGCATCGGCCAGCTCCATGACCAGGTCCGTGTCGTGGGTCACGACGATCACGGCGGCGGATTCCTCCCGGGCCAGACGATGCATGTCGTCCATGATGGCCCGGGCGCGGGCCTTGTCCACGGCCGCCGTGGGCTCGTCGGCTAAAACCAGGTGCGGCCCGTGGGCCAGGGCGCGCAGGATGGCCGCGCGCTGGCGCTGGCCGATGGACAGGGAAGACGGCATGCGGTCCAGGCAGCCCTCGAGGCCCATGCCCCGCGCCAGGGCGTCGATGCGCCCGGCCGGGACGCCGCCGCTGATACTCCCGGGCAGTTCGATGTTCCGGCGCACGGTCAGGAAGGGCAAGAGGCCCCCGGTCTGCAGCACGTAGCCGAAGAACTCCCGCCGCAGGGCCGCCAGGGCCCCCTCGTCGCCTTCGGCCCACAGGGCCGCGGCGTCGGCCGGGGGAGCGTGCGGATGCGCGGCTATCTCGAAGCGGTCCACGCTGGTGGGCGCCATGACCAGGGCCAGGATGTCCAGCAGCGTGCTCTTGCCGCAGCCGCTCTCGCCGATGACGGCCACCATGCTCCCCGGCGCGACCTCAAAGGCGGGCACGCGCAGCTCGAAGACGCTGTCGCCCTGGCTGCGCGTCTTGACCAGTCCTTCCAGGCGGACCATGGGTACGATCCCCTCAGCCACGGTCTAAGGCAGGTAGTCGAGGTGCAGCGGGTACACCAGGTCCTGGTCAGGGTCCGTGTCGTTGACGCGGAACCAGGCGTCGACCTGCTCGTTGATGGTCCGGTACTGGTCGAGCTTGGCCAGGATGCTCCACTCAAGCTGCGAGCGCTGCTCGGCCGTCATGCTGGCGAACATGTCGTCCGTAAGCGACAGGATGTCGCTCTTGTAGGGCAGGCTCTGGATGAAGGCGGGCAGCAGCCCGGTGTCGGCCAGGCGCACGGCCCCTCCCAGGTCCTCGGGGCGTTTCATGGCCTGCCCGGCCACGCCCTGCAGGGCCTCGAAGAACTGCCCCTGGGTGACCTCGGCGCGCATGACGGCCTGCACGACCTGGTCGAGGGTCTGGGACAGGGTGGAGAGCTGCTCGCGGGTGACCAGGACGCGCACGTCCAGGGCCTTGTCGGCCGGGTTGACGAGGTCGCGGTCCATGGCCCAGGCCACGATGTCCTTGGGCGGGTTGGCCTCCTTGCCCACGTACTCGATGAGGGCCGCTTCCCACAGCTTGTCGAACTCTTCCAGGGGCGCGGCGGCGTCGGCCACCTGGGTGCCCATGGTCTCGCCCAGCAGGGTGCGGATGCGGCCCGTCAGGTGCTCGGCCAGGGTCAGGTACTCGCTCTCCTCGAAGGCGTTGACCTCCTTGATGGCCGAGGCGTCCTCCTGGCCGCGCACGCGCGCCAGGTGGCCGAACTGGGCCATGGCGCGCTCATGGTCCTCCTTGGCGCGCGGGTCCTGCAGGTGGATGGCGAAGAGGTGCACCTGGGCGTCGTCGTACTCGCGGCGCAGGTCGGTCTCGTCCTTGCCGGTGGTGTTCTGCTTGTGCCCCTTGGGGTGGGAGCTTGCGTCCCCCACGAGGACGACGAAGCGCAGGGCCCCCTCGCGCCACTTGGAGCGCAGGGCCTCGTCCACGCCGGCGAAGGCCTCCTCGGCGTAGTCGACGCTGCCCACGGCCGTGGCCGCGGCGTCCTTCTCCAGGAGGCCCACCAGCCCGTCGGCGTCGACCAGCTCGGGAGTCAGGTTGCGGGCCACGTATTCCAGCTGCGGCGCGACCTCCAGGGAGTCGCGGTAGACCACCAGGCCGAAGCGGAAGCGGTCGGCCGTCTCGCCGCTGAAGGAGCGGCTCATCTGGGCCACGGCCTGGCGGGTCATGTCGATGAAGGGCTGCATGCTGCGGCTGGTGTCGATGACGAAGACGATGTCGGCCTTGACGTCCTTGAGCACCGCCCCGCCCTCGCCGCGGCCCACCTGGGCCTGTTCCAGGTAATCGGCGTTCTGCATGGTGTCGGCGCCGCGGGCGCCGGGCACGGCCGCAGCCAGCTGCAGCAGGCGCACGTCGTCGCCGTTTATCTGTGTCTGACTCCACTGCAGGATGGGCAGTACGTAGAATTGGGTGGTGATGTCGACGAAACGCTTGGGCTCCATGCTGACGACATTGTCCGGGATGTTCCCGGCGGCCACGCCCTCGTAGAGCGTCTTGGCCCGGCCCGCCATGTCCATGTCGTCGACGATGGATTCCAGGTCCGCCTTGTTGCGGAACATGAGGACGGGGCTGCGTCCTTCCAGCTCGTTGCCGGGGTGGGTGTAGGAGACCAGCAGGGCCTGGCGCCATTCGAGGACGTCCCTGGCCTGCATCCAGCCTTCGGCCGCAGCGCGCGTGCGCCCGACCTGATACCAGCCCTGGGGCTCTTCGGGGCGGGAAAGATCGAGATCCTGGCGGTTGAAGACGTAGAGAGGTTTGAAGGCGGGGACATTGGCCTGGACCACGGCGTTCTGGTCCGCGGCTGTCTCGCGGTAGATGCTGGAGAAGGGCCGGGGCAGCACGCGCAGAGGCAGCTGGGTGGCGGCTTCCATGCAGGGGCTGCCGGGCTGGCAGACGATGCCGTCATCGACGGGCTGCGCCGCCGCGTGTCCGGCCGTGCCTTCCAGGGCGGAGAGCCCTTCGGGTGCCGCATGCCCCTGGGTTCCCTCCAGGGCGGAGGCTCCATCGGGGGCTGCTTGTCCCTGGGTCCCCTCCAGATCGGCCAACTCGGCATGGCCGGGACCGGCAAAGGCCATCAGGCCCAGAACAGCGCTTGTACAGAGCATGATGCGTACTGAAGCTAGGAAACGGGACATGCCTCCTCCTCACTCATGTTATGGTGATACGTAGGGTAAAATAAAATTTCATGCATCATACAACTAATTGAAGCTCAAGGCAAACTCGGTAATCGGCCCCAATTCTACGTCAACACGTACGTAGTTAAAAATCTGCAACTGTTTTTCTTGAAAACTATCAATTTATTATCATATTTTAAGTCACAAACACGGTTTTTGAGGACTGCCCCTGACCTCGCCTCAGGCATCTCAAACAATTCTCTTGAGTTCCTATCAGAAACAGCCCGTTCACCATGTCTGCCCTAGACCTTCCGACCTCCCGGAACTGATGGCGGGCCTCCTCGCTGCTCTCCAAATGATGAAGGATGGCGCTGTCTCCGCCATTACCCATGCCGCCGCCATCTCCTACGGATTCGTTTTCATGCATCCCTTTGAGGACGGCAACGGCCGTATCCACCGAGTTCTCATTCACAGCAAGCCATACAGGAGATTGTGGATATGCCTGACCGCCTCATCGATCTTTTTATCCAGCTCTGCCTGCAAAACAATGGTCGTCTTTCGGCAAAAAAGAAGAAATTAAGTTACGAGTTTCTGACCGATGACGAGTTGGGCGGCATGGAACACGCCGTCCGGGAAAGATACGCGAGGAACTGAGCTTCAAGGATGCGCTCAGCATCGCCCCCACTATTGCTTCATCAGACGCCTGGCCGCCAATGTGGAAAGAGAACGCCTGCTGCAGAAACGCCCTGACGGAAATGTCCCTGCGCATCATGGAGCACGGCTGCGTGGGGATCAAGAAAATGTCCATCCTGACCGGAACCAGTTGCAATACGCTGAAGGAGCATTTCCGGAGGATGGTTGGAAATGGGATGCTGAAGAGGAATGGGCAGGGTCGGGGTTACGGGGTCAAGTAGTTGTGAACCGACGTAAGCGGCGAGACTCGTCAAAGGACGACCTAACCCCTTGCCTTGACCTTAACGGAGCAGTCTTCTTTCGACACCATGGGCAAAACATTGCTGATCTAGTTCCTTACCAGCAGTCATATCATCGTCATTGCACGAAATTTCAGCATTCAAAAATTCTTCTTCCTCCAACAGGATATTGTAAGAACGTCCCTTTTCTAAATTCTGCCAACTAGAGATGGCGTTAAAAGCATCTGTCCCAGCGCTCTGCGTACTAAAAAAACCATGAAGATTATCTTTAGCGCGAGTAAAGGAGTATGAATTGGAGATCATAACAACCTCATTTTATATTTTTAAAGAAAACTTCGCAGCTTGATCGAACCGGGTCAGCAACTCTATTCCCTGCGCGTCACCGACAGTGCCCGCACAATGATTTGCCTGCTCAAACGGCCCAATCCTGGTGCTGCTCAGCCTGCATGGCCAGTACGACAAGGCATTCCGCAAGCGTTGACGTCAGGGCCGCAGACTGGGCCCATTCCATCCACGCCTCTCCCACCTTCAAGAACTGCAACTGCTCGCACCCCATGCCCGTCGTGGAAATTCAAGATTCAAGATGCGACCCCGCTTCACGCGTGGCCAGAAGCAACCGTTTGACATCGCCCTGATCAGCCACCCCCCTTTTCACGTCCAAATCGTGAAAAATCATCGAAAAACACCCCCCTCATCCAAGCATTTTGTAATACGGACAGTGATAAGTATTTACGACTGGTAAATACTTATTATTAAGTACAACGTGTAGAGAAAAAATTTGTTGCAATATATAAAAAAAATTATTTATAGACTACAAAAAAATTCTTCGTCTTCGTCTTTCTGCATACGATATATAAAAATTTAACTTATCATTCTTTATGTGAATCTATTTGTTTTTTTTCATGCGTTAATGCAATTTTATGAACCAGATTATATCAAAAATTTGAGTAAAAATGTCATTGAATAACTGAATTTAGTATTCATTTTATAATTCATATTTTGTGTTTTTTTTATATTTCAGATTTTAATCAGAGATCTGAAAGAAGTGGAGAGAACTATGAGTTTCATAAAGCCGTTCATATGCTCGGCAATATTTTTAATTGTCTTATCTGAAATCGCTTTTTCACAGTCATTTCCTGATGCTTGTGCGGTTCACAAGCGCATTATCCAGCACCAAGAAGAACACCAGCGTGTCCGTCAAGAGCATTTTCAGCGTCACGCTACAGAGCCGCCTTCTGGGCTGAAAGTCCAAGAAGAGCCTGAAGCGAAAACGGATGACTCTCTTCAATGTATTTCCGTTGACACAATAGAAGTTGCCGGGGTGACGCTTTTGTCTGCCCAGACTATCGAAGATTTGACACGGAAGTTTAGCGGACGCTGTCTCACGCTTGGCGATATCAATTCCCTTCTGAAGCACATTACCAATGCCTACATAGACCGAGGATTTGTTACGTCTCGGGCATATTTACCAGAGCAGGAGGTTTCTCAGGGCTTGCTCAAAATTCAAGTCATTGAAGGGAAGATTGAAGATATAAGACTCAATGACGGCAAGGGAATGAAGCAAAATGAATTGCGAACAGCGTTCATTGGGCTAAAAGGCGGCCCTCTTAATCTCCGTGATCTTGAGCAGGGGCTCGACCAACTCAATCGTCTTCAATCAAGCGATGCGACCATGAAGCTGGTTCCTGGTAGTGAGCCGGGAATGAGTGTCGTGACGATTTCTAATGACCCGACGAAACGGTGGCGCGCCTCCGTTGGGTGGGATGATTCGGGGCAAAAGTCCACGGGCAAGAACCAGTATATGCTGCAATTCGACAAGGATAATTTCATTGGATTGAGCGACATGCTCTCTGTGAGTTACTCCGCCACGCCTTTGCCTTGGGAGGATGATGATCATCCCAAGAACAGCCAAAGCCTGTCTGCCTATTGGTCCTTGCCCATTGGTTATTGGACCCTGAGCCTTTCTGCCAGCAAATTCAATTATTCTACGCCACTTTTCGGCACGACGGATGTGTTCAAGAGCGAAGGCGATACGTGTTGGCAATCTGTTTCCGTGGAAAAAGTTGTGCATCGTGACGCGGAAAGCAAAACGTCGCTGGGTGTGAGCGTTGAGCATCGCCAGGTGGAGAGCCGCGTTGCTGGGGCGAAACTCCACGCCAGCAGCTATGAGACAACGGACGTCGGACTCAAAGCGACCCACGCGCGAAGACTGTTTGAAGGGTCCCTCAGCTTTGGTGCCGAGTATCATCAAGGTACGAATTTCCTGGGTTCATCCGAGGCCTTGGACGGAGAGGGTGTTCCGGTGCCTCATTATGAAAAGTGGGAAGGCACGCTGAGCTATTACCGCCCGTTTACGCTCTGTGAACAAGATTTGACGTGGGCGTCGACACTTCGCGCGCAGTATAGCCCAGACACGCTTTATAATGCGGAGCGCATGTCAATTGGCAGCCGCTATACAGTCCGTGGTTTTGCAGAGGACAGTTTGAGTGGAGATACAGGTGGCTATGTCCGCAATGAGCTCTCATGGCATATTCCGTCATCAAAAGATGTAATACCAAAGGTTCAGGCTTTGGAAGTATTTGCTGGCTATGATTACGGGATGATTCTTAAAGACGAAGACGAGCCGTTTGAACGTGGCGAAGTTCAAAGTGTCTCTTTAGGACTTCGCACTATTGGGGATTTTGTAGTCGATGTCACATGCTCCAAGACTTTTTCAGCTCCCAGCTTTATCAAAAGAAAAAATTTTGAAATTTACAGCTCAGTAACTGCTTCATTTTAAGCGAGTCAATGATGAATATTCGAATTTTTCGCGAGCTTATGAGTATTTTTCTTTCTTGTATTATTGTCTTCCAGCCAAGCTTTATTGCAATGGCTGCGGACAGACCAAATGTCGTTGATTCTGCCGCATCCAAGTCCAGGCAGCCGACGATGGATACGGCGCACAATGGCGTACCGATTGAACAAATTGCCACTCCGGACAAAAACGGTGTGTCGCATAATATGTTCAAAGACTTCAATGTCGATTCTTCGGGACTGGTCATCAATAACAGTCGAGGTCTCAGTAAATCGGAGCTTGCAGGTTTTATCAAGGGGAATCCTCATCTGAAAGGGGGAGAAGCCCGGCTTATTATCAATGAGGTTACTGGCGGAAGCCGGTCGCATCTCGAAGGCTATACGGAGCTACATGGCCGCCGAGCAGACTACATTTTAGCCAACCCAAATGGCATAACCGTTAATGGCGGTGGCTTCCTTAACTTTCCCAAGGTCGTCCTGACGACTGGTAGTCCTCGACTCGGAGAGCATGGGCTTGACCGGATTGATGTGCAAGGTGGCGATATACGCATTGATGGCAGGCTCGATGCGTCCAATGTGGATTCGTTCACATTGCTTACTCGCGCGGCATTGGTGAATGCCGATATCCACGCTCAAGATCTGAATATTATTACAGGACGCAATGCATATGATCCTGTGTCCGGTGCACTGACGCCACATGAGGACGATGGAACGGCTGTTCCTGCTGTCAGTGTCGATTCGCGTGCCATTGGCGGGATGTATGCGAATCGTATTGTTTTGCAAGGTACAGAGAAAGGCGTCGGCGTCAATTTAGACGGTATTGTGCAGTCTGTATCCGACATGGAACTAACCGTCGACGGTCGTATCAAGATTAAAAATGCAGTGACAGCCGGTGGGGACGTGAAGGTGACCTCGGGCAGTGACGACGTTGCTGTTTCAGGGAATGTTTATTCCGGAAAAACAGTGCAGCTTGCTGCCCTTGGCGACGTTGCTATTATTGGTTCGACTCCGGATGCAAACGTCCTGTTGGGTGGCGCTGACGGTGTATCTTTGTCGGCGAGAAAATTTTTACTGGCTAATGCGAATATTGCTGCTGGTCTTCAAAAGAGCGGCAGTGTCCAAGGTGGTGCGTTAAAGGTAGACGCAAATGAGAGCTTTGCCGCAGTTGATTCCTCGCTGGTTTCGGGTGGGAGCCTGACTATCGAATCGCCGGATGTGACGTTGGATGGCGGCAAGATTGACGCAGCAGGTGATGTCAACATTATTGCACAGCAGGATGGCGCTGGTCGAATTAACGTAAGGAATAATGCGGCTTTGACGTCCTTACGTCATATGGGAATAGCAACAGATGTTTTGGAGACAGGGGACAATACATTTCAGGCAAATGATTTTTCACTTGTCTCTGCTATGTCACTTGACCTTGGGCAGTCGACTTTAAAGTCTACAGGAATATTTGGCATTGAGGCGCCGCATCTCTCCATGTCCAAGGGTGGCATTATAAGTTCACAGCACGATCTGTCGTTTTCACTTGATACTTTTGAAAACAATGGCGGACTTGTCTATTCTCAGGCTGACATTGCTTTGCACGTTGGAGAGCTTTATACAGCAGATGAAGCGTATATTGTTGCCGCAGGTGACATAGCCATTGACGGCCGTGGTGAAGGGAAGCGCGCAGCTCTTATACACAATGAAGCTTCAGTTATTGAAAGTCTGAGCGGCAAGCTGACTCTTGCTGCGGAGAAAGTCGAAAATATCTCAGTTGACGCAGAGATAGGCCGTAATGAAATTGGCTGGGATTACTTCAATCTTGGTTTTGGCGAATGGATCCCTGGATTTAATGCTGATGGCACGCGCAATATTTGTAACAAAAAAAGCGGTTTAGATGAGAATAAAAGCGGTGTGAATGCCCGCCTGGCGCAAACGCAAGCGAAATACGGCTTGCCGTGGCACCGTCCCTATGACGGGCGTGTCTTGCAGGAGTGGATCCATACAACCGAAGAGTATGTCGCGAAGCCTGCAATTACGGCAGAATTACTTGCCGCGTCTGATTTGACCATTGATGCAGACTCTGTTCTCAACGATAGAGGGGTGATGTCTGCAGGCAATGGCCTGACCATCACTGCCAACACGTTGGAGAATATGGGCCTTGAGCTCTCTCGACGTTTTGATATTTATCGCAATTTCCATCAGGTGCGTGAGGGGGGAAGTTATTCCTACGGTCAAAAGCAGTTCGAGTTTAACCTTGCGGAACTGATTGATGCAATTCCCGCCGTTATTACCGCGAAAGATAATCTCACCATCAACGTCCTCGACCTTGTTGCCAACGAAGGCATTAAGGTGGGGCAGGAGTATACTGGGACATTTGCCGGTACGCCCTCTGCTGCGGATCTTGAAGTTACGGGGACGATTGTTGATCCTGATACTGGCAAGCCAATCAATTCGGTCAAAGTCGCCCTGCCGACGGGTATTGGCTCTCTGTATGTCGTCAACGAAAAACCCGATCATAGGTATGTCATCGAAACCAACCCGGTTCTGACTGATCCAGGCACGTTCTGTGGTTCCGACTATTTCTTCGATGAAGTTGGAGTTGATATTGATGATCTGGGGATGCAACTCCTTGGCGATGCTTTCTTTGAAACCAATATGGTAAGAAAGCAGGTGCTCCAGTCTGCAGGGCGACGGTATCTTAAGCCGACATATACAAGCGACGCCGATCAGTTCCGCCAATTGATGGATAATGCGGTGAAAGCTCATGCCGAGCTGGATTTGCGCGTTGGCGTGTCCTTGTCGGAAGACCAGATTGCCAATCTTCATGACGACATTGTTTGGTACGAGAAGCGCGTATTTTTGGGACGGGAAGTCCTTGCCCCGGTTGTATATTTTGCTTCAGCAACTCAAGACAAGTTCAATTTGACGCGCGGAGCAATGCTGACAGGCTCGTCTGTTGAGATCAATACTGCACAGTTGCATAACAGTGGCGGAATTGAAGGTGATTCAATTAAAGTAGAATCTGACGATATTTATAATGAAGGCGGCTCAGTATCTGGAAATTATGTCTCGCTTTCTGCTTTAAATGATATCGTTAATGAAAGCGGAACAATCAAAGGTGATTCTATTGAATTAACCGCTGGGCGTGACGTGTGCATTACGACACGGACGGAGCAACGAGACAGCGGGACAGATAGCTTTGGATTTCTTCATCAGACATCCGAAGTTGCTGCAACTGGTGATCTGAGCATTACTACTGGGCGCGATACAGTGATCGGAGGAGCGCATCTTTCTGCCGGAAACAAAGCCAACATTGACGCAGGTGGCAATGTCGTCATTGGTGCAAAGCAACTGACCGACCATCTCGAAGCTTCTGATTATGAGTCCACGCATGTTCGCCATTATTCCTCCCAGATTTCTGCTGGCGAGGTGAATATCCATGCTGGCGAGAATGTTGCTGTTTTCGGCTCAACGATTGTGTCGGAGGGCGACACAAATGTTGAGGCCGGTGAGAGCGTCGTCCTTTCCGGTGTAACGAATTCCTATAAGTCCCACTACGAACATTCGAGTTCTGGTGGGCTGTTTGGTGGCGGAGGGTCCACCGTCAAAGATCATCACGTCACAAAGATTACTTCCTCGTCCATAGCTGCCGGAGGCGATGTCTCCATCAAGGCTGGGCAAGACGTCTCAATGCAGGCGAGTTCTGTTCAGGCCGGTCAAGATGCGACCTTGGAATCCGAGAACAGCGGCATAGCGCTGACTACAGGGAAGGAGCGAAACTACCACCATCACGAAAGCAGTGACAGTGGCTTTATGGGCTCTGGCTCCATGGAGCTTAAAGAGCGCGATGATGTCGTGAACGTCCGTAGCGAAGTCGCTGGTGGTGGCAAGGTCACGCTGAAGGCCAAAGGCGACATTGTGTTGGAGGCCGCTAGAATTTCTTCGGGGGATGAAACGGAAATCATCTCAGAGGAAGGACAGGTCGCCTTGCTGGTGAGCAAGGACAGCCAATACAAACGTAACGTCTCATCCGATATGGGCTTTCTGACTTGGTCCTCAAGCGACAAGGGAACGGTGGACGAAACCG
>PHBE01000029.1 GCA_002841885.1 Deltaproteobacteria bacterium HGW-Deltaproteobacteria-18 | reverse complement strand
GGTGATTGCGGCGGTCAACGTGGTCTTGCCGTGGTCGATATGACCAATCGTACCAATATTGACGTGCGGCTTCTTTCTTTCAAATTTTTGCTTGGCCATTCTTCATCTCCATTCTCATTTCTTGGTCAATTCTTCAGCAAGACTTGCAGGGACGCGATCGTAATGATCAAACAACATGGTGTATGTCGCACGACCTTGAGTTTTTGAGCGCAGATCCGTTGCATAACCAAACATGCTACTTAGCGGCACGTTTGCGCGGATGATCTGCATCCCGTGTCGCATTTCAAGACTGACGATTCGACCACGACGTCCATTGAGGTCGCCCATGACATCGCCCATGTAGTCGTCCGGCGTGAGCACTTCCACAAACATAATCGGTTCAAGAAGCACCGCGGCCGCTTTATGACACGCCTCTTTCACTGCCATTGATCCGGCAATGTAGAAAGCCTGCTCGGAAGAATCAACTTCATGATACGAACCATGAACCAATTCGACCTTGAGATCGACCATGGGGAACCCGGCGAGAACACCATTGAGCAGTGCATCGCGGATACCCTTGTCAACTGCGGGGATGTATTCCTTGGGAATGACACCACCCACAATTCCGTTCACGAATTCATATCCGCCACCCGGCTCCTGAGGCGTAACCTTGATGACGATATGAGCATACTGACCGCGTCCACCAGACTGCTTGGCGTACTTGAGATCCTTTTCAGCCGGCTTGGAAATGGTTTCGCGATACGCGACCTGAGGCTTTCCAACGTTGGCGTCGACCTTGAACTCACGAGTGAGGCGGTCAACAATGATCTCAAGATGCAGTTCACCCATTCCGGCGATAAGTGTCTGGCCGGTTTCCTCGTTTGTCTTGACCCTAAAAGAGGGATCTTCCTTGACCAGTTTCTGCAGAGCCTGCCCCAGGGCATCCCTGTCGGTCTTGGTCTTGGGTTCAATCGCAACTTCGATTACGGGTTCAGGAAAATCCATCGATTCAAGCAGAATTGCGCGCTTGAGATCGCACAGAGTTTCACCTGTGCTGGTCTGCTTCAGACCAACAGCGGCAACGATGTCGCCCGCATAGGCTTCTTTTATATCTTCGCGCTTGTTCGCATGCATCTTCAGCAAACGTCCAACACGCTCTTTTTTGCCGGAGGCGGCGTTAAGTACCGTAGAACCGGTAACAAGCACGCCGGAATATACTCTCAGGAAGGTCAGATGCCCGAAAAACGGGTCCGCCATGAGCTTGAACGCCAAGGCGCTAAGCGGCAGGTCATCAGAACACTCACAAAGAATCTCTTCCTTGGTATCCGGATCGATTCCCACCATTGCAGGGACCTCTACCGGTGAAGGCAGATAATCCACAACGCAATCCAGCAGAGCCTGCACTCCCTTGTTCTTGAACGCAGATCCGCAAATCACCGGGCAAATTTTCATACCGATGGTGGCGGAACGAATTCCAGCCATGATTTCTTCAGGCAGGAGTTCTTCCCCGCCCAAATACTTTTCAAGCAGCGTCTCATCTTCCTCAGCGATGGCTTCCACGAGATTCATGCGCCATTCATCGGCCTGATCCAGCATATCAGCGGGGATCTCGCGCTCGGTGATCGTTTCGCCTTTGGAATCTGCGTCGTAATAGAGAGCGACCTTGCGTACGAGGTCGATCTGCCCCAAAAAGTTCTCCTCTGCGCCGATGGGCAGGTGCAGCGGAACAGGCTTCGCCTTGAGACGATCCTTGATCATGTCGACGACCCGGTAAAAATCTGCTCCCGAGCGGTCCATCTTGTTAACAAAGGCGATCCGGGGAACCCGGTATCTGTCCGCCTGCCGCCATACAGTCTCGGACTGCGGCTCGACTCCACCAACAGCGCAAAAAACAGCAACAGCGCCATCAAGCACGCGCAGCGAACGCTCTACTTCAACGGTGAAATCAACGTGACCAGGAGTATCAATGATGTTGATGCGACAGTTGCGCCAGTGACAGGTTGTCGCAGCAGAGGTGATCGTGATGCCACGCTCCTGCTCCTGCTCCATCCAGTCCATGGTCGCCTGACCATCATGAACTTCTCCAATCTTGTGAGAAACACCCGTATAATATAAAATGCGTTCGGTAGTCGTGGTCTTGCCCGCATCGATGTGGGCCATGATACCGATATTGCGCTGATCTTTTATGGGAACACGTTTAGACACGGAAAGAACCTCTTTTACCAGCGGTAATGAGCAAAAGCTTTATTGGCTTCTGCCATTCGATGGGTGTCTTCACGCTTCTTGATGGCACCACCGCGATCGTTATAAGCATCCAGAAATTCAGCCGCCAAACGCAGAACCATGCCTTTCTCACCGCGAGAGCGGGCATAGTTGACCAGCCAACGGATAGCCAATGCTTCCTGCCGTGCCGGGCGGACTTCCATGGGAACCTGGTAGGTGGCACCACCGACTCGACGGGATTTGACTTCCATCTGCGGCTTCACCTTTTCAATGAGCTGCTCGAAAGCTCTCAGCGGCTCGCTGTCCGTGCGTTTTCCAAGTTCTTCAATGGCGTCATAGAATATCTTTTCGGCAACACTTTTCTTGCCGTCAAACATCATCTGGTTGACAAACTTTGCAACTACCCTGCTTCCGTATTTCGGATCTGGCAGCACTTCACGCTTTGGCGTGGGTCCCTTGCGAGGCATACGTCAATCTCCTTGTTCCTATTTAGGACGTTTGGCACCGTACTTGGAGCGGCTCTTCCGGCGATCCTGAACACCGGCCGCATCCAACGTACCTCTGATAATCGTATAGCGGACACCGGGCAGATCCTTTACGCGGCCGCCGCGGATCATGACCACGGAGTGCTCCTGCAGATTGTGCCCTTCACCCGGGATGTAGGATGTAACTTCAATTCCGTTGGTCAGACGCACTCTGGCCACTTTCCGAAGAGCGGAGTTCGGCTTCTTGGGCGTCGTAGTGTAGACGCGCACGCAAACTCCCCGACGCTGCGGGCATTCCTGCAGCGCGGCTCTTTTTTTGCCTTTCACCTGGAGGACCCGTGCTTTACGGACCAACTGATTAATAGTGGGCATTTCAAACTCCATTAATAAACATTTTGAGAAGGGGGTTCATAATTGAACTCCCTCCCCCTGTCAACTCAACTACCGAGACAATAAAAATTTATTGTCCCATGAAAAACGGATCTTTCTCCAGATCTTCCAAGAACTTGTCCGGGCTTTCCGGCTGATCCGGAACCACAATTCCATTTTCAATGTAAGATCTGAACCCCGTTCCGGCGTTGACCAATCTGCCGACAATAACATTTTCCTTGAGACCGTAGAGGTAGTCCTTTTTACCGATAAGCGCGGCTTCGGTCAGCACCTTGGTCGTCTCCTGGAATGACGCTGCTGATATGAACGATTCCGTGGACAAGGACGCCTGCGTGATTCCGAGTACCAGCGGTTCGGCAGTCGCAGGCTGCATGCCGGTACCTACGCACTTGGCATTGATACCTGCAAACTTGGCCTTGTCGACCTGTTCGCCCATGAGCAGCCCGGTCTCGCCTGGATCAATGACGAGCAATTTCTTGAGCATCTGGCGGACGATGATCTCGATGTGCTTGTCGTTGATGTAAACACCCTGGAATCTGTACACGTCCTGCACGCCTTCGACCAGGTAAAAGGCCAGGTATTTTTCACCCTTGACCTTGAGCAGGTCATGGAGGTCCGGTGTTCCCTCGGTCAGCAGTTCTCCGCTTTCCACAAAGTCGCCTTCGCCAACGCTGATATGCTTGCCTTTGGGAATGAGGTAGACGCGTGCGTCTCCCACTTCGGGCTCTACGATCAGCTTGCGCTTGCCCTTGGAGTCAGGGCCGAAACTCACGATTCCGTCGATTTCGGACAGGATCGCCTGATCTTTGGGCTTGCGCACCTCGAAGAGTTCGGCAACGCGCGGCAAACCGCCGACGATGTCCTTGGTCTTCATGGTTTCACGTGGCTTACGCGCGATGATGTCGCCCGGCTGGACCACGTCACCGTCGTTGACCATGACGATGGCGCCGACGGGCAGGGCGTAGGAAGTCTGGGTTCCCGTGTCCGGCTTGGTCTTGCAGACGCCATTCTCGTCGCAAATGGAGATACCTGGGCGAAAGCTTGAAGACCTGAACTCGATAACGGTCAGAGTCGACTTGCCCGTGGCCTCGTCAATGCGTTCCTGAGCGGTGCGGCCTTCAATGATGTCCGTGAAGTGGACCACACCCTCGACATCTGTGACGAAGGGTTCGTTGAAGGGATCCCATTCCGCGAGACGTTCGCCCTTTTTGACCTCGGCGCCATTCTCGAAATACAACTTCGCACCAGAAGGCAATGCGTATTTTTCACGCTCGACACCCTGGTCATCGACAATGCGCAGTTGGCCGCTCTTGCCCAGAACCATGCGCTCTCCGCGGTTATTGGTAACCGTCCGCACACGGGAAAGCACGATCCGCCCCTTGTTCAGAGCCTCGTATCTGCTTTGCTCGATTTCCTTGGAGGCGGTACCACCGATGTGGAATGTTCTCATGGTCAGCTGTGTGCCGGGCTCGCCGATGGACTGGGCGGCGATGATGCCTACAGCCTCGCCGACGTTGACCAGATGGCCTCGCGCCAGGTCCCGGCCATAGCACAGGGCGCACACTCCGTGCCTGGCCTTGCAGGTCAGCGCGGAACGAATGGTGATGGCCGAGATGTTGCGCCGTTCAATCTGGGCTACAAGCTCTTCGTTGATCATGGCGTTGGCGGGGATGAAGACCTCGCCGGTTTCCGGATCAAGAATATCGTACATGGCTGTCCGGCCAAGAACGCGCTCGCTGAGACGCACGGTGATTTCACCGCTCTTCGTGACGTGCGTGAGTTCGATGCCGTCCACCGTCTTGCAGTCGTGCTCGCTGACGATGACATCCTGCACAACGTCGACAAGACGGCGTGTCAGGTAACCCGAGTTCGCGGTTTTGAGCGCGGTGTCGGCCAGACCCTTACGAGCTCCGTGCGTGGACGTGAAGTACTGCAGAATGGTCAGCCCCTCTCTAAAAGAGGAGGTGATGGGGGTCTCGATGATTTCACCGGAGGGCTTGGCCATCAGACCTCGCATGCCGGCCAGCTGGCGCATCTGGTCCTGATTGCCTCGGGCGCCGGAGTTGGCCATCATGAACACCGAGTTGAAGCTGTTGCAGCGCTCTTCCTTGAGCTTGGAAACTTCCCAGCGAAGCGCATGCTTCACGTGCGGGGAATCATCCTGCTTGGGGTTTGGCACGGTGTCGTACTTGAGCTCCCGCATCATGGCGTCTGCCACGTCATTGGTCGCCTTGGTCCATACGTCAACGACCTTGTTGTATTTTTCCGTACGGGTGATGATACCTTCACGATACTGTTGCTCAATATCCGAGACTTCGGTGTGGGAACGATCCAGGATGCCGGATTTAGCCGGCGGAATGGTCAGATCCTTAACGCCAACGGTGATGCCGGCCTGAGTCGAATACTCGAAGCCCAAATCCTTGAGCTTGTCGCAAAGAATGACCGTGGCCTTGGTACCGGCCAGACGGTAGGCTTCGCCCACCAGGCGGCCGATAACCTTTTTGCTCATCTCGCGGTTGTAGACCTCGAAAGGAACTTCCGTCGGCACGATCTCGCGGATGATGATGCGTCCGGGAGTGGTCTCGACCAGTGCACCGTCGATGCGGACCTTGATCCGGGCATGCAGTTCCACGTGGTTCGCATCAAAGGCGCAGATGACCTCATCGGGGTCGGCGAAAATCATGCCCTCGCCACGCTCGAAAGGACGTTCCACGGTCAGGAAGTAAAGGCCAAGGACGATATCCTGCGACGGCACAATGATCGGAGAACCGTTGGCCGGAGACAGAATGTTGTTCGTCGACATCATGAGCACGCGGCATTCGATCTGGGCCTCCACGGAAAGAGGCACATGCACGGCCATCTGGTCACCGTCAAAGTCGGCGTTGAAAGCCGTACAAACCAGCGGATGAAGACGTATCGCCTTTCCTTCGACCAGGATTGGCTCAAATGCCTGGATACCTAGACGATGCAGTGTAGGTGCGCGATTCAGCAAAATGGGGTATTCACGCACGACCTCTTCGAGGATATCCCATACGGCGATTTCCTCACGCTCAACCATCTTCTTCGCGCTCTTGATGGTGCTGGCATAACCCCGCTCCTCAAGCTTGGAATAGATGAAGGGCTTGAAGAGTTCCAGAGCCATCTTCTTTGGCAGACCACACTGATGCAGTTTCAGGTACGGTCCGACGACGATGACGGAACGGCCGGAATAGTCCACGCGCTTGCCCAGAAGGTTCTGACGGAAGCGGCCCTGTTTGCCCTTGATCATGTCGGACAAGGATTTGAGCGGACGGCCGTTGGTACCGGTTATGGCGCGACCGCGACGACCGTTGTCGAAGAGTGCGTCCACGGATTCCTGCAACATGCGCTTTTCATTGCGGATGATGATGTCCGGAGCGCCAAGTTCCAGAAGCCGCTTCAAACGGTTGTTGCGGTTGATGACACGGCGATACAGATCGTTCAGGTCGGACGTGGCGAACCTGCCGCCATCGAGGGGGACCAGGGGGCGCAGCTCAGGCGGAATGATCGGAATCACGTCCATGACCATCCATTCCGGCTTGTTCCCGGATTCCAAGAAAGCCTCGACGATTTTAAGCCGCTTGGCCAACTTCTTTTTCTTGGTCTGGGAGCGAGTGGACTGGGACTCTTCGCGCAATTCAACGCGCAGGCTCGCCAAATCAATTTCCTGCAGCAGGATCTTGATGGACTCCGCACCCATGCCAACAGTTATGGCGTTGTCATTGTAGTGATCGAGAATCTGAAAATACTGTTCCTCGGAAATGACCTGCTTCTTCAGCAAGGTTGTCTCGCCCGGATCCAGAATTATATACGAATCAAAATAAAGCACTTTTTCCAGATCGGCCATGGTCATATCAAGCAAGGTGCCGATCTTGGACGGAAGAGACTTCAAGAACCAAATATGGGCAACCGGGGCGGCAAGTTCAATGTGCCCCATTCTCTCGCGTCTGACCTTGGACGCAATTACTTCAACACCGCATTTCTCGCAGACAATTCCGCGATGCTTCATGCGCTTGTATTTTCCGCAGTTGCATTCGTAGTCCTTTACCGGGCCAAAAATCTTGGCGCAGAAAAGGCCGTCCCGTTCCGGCTTGAATGTGCGATAGTTGATCGTTTCGGGTTTTTTTACTTCACCGAAAGACCACTCACGAATCTTCTCCGGCGAAGCGACGTTGATTCCGATCGCTTTGAGATTCTGGCTATTGAAAGAGCTGGATGCACTGCCCCGTTGTGTAAAAAGATCATCAAGACTCATCGTGTATTCCTCTTGCTTTGGTCGAATTGCAATGCTGTGGCCGGTCTTGCCGAGGGATCATCTCTTCCTCGGGCGCTTCTTGTCGTCTTCCACGAGGGTGACTTCAAGACCCAGCGCCATCATTTCCTTGACCAATACGTTGAATGATTCGGGCATTCCGCTTTCGAGGAAATTGGATCCCTTCACAATCTTTTCATACATTTTCACACGACCGTTCACATCATCGGATTTGACCGTCAAAAACTCCTGAAGCAGATAGGCTGCGCCATATGCTTCCAGTGCCCAGACTTCCATTTCACCAAGACGCTGTCCGCCGAACTGGGCCTTGCCGCCGAGAGGCTGCTGGGTGACCAGTGAGTAGGGACCCGTCGAGCGGGCATGAATTTTCTCGTCAACCAGGTGGTGCAACTTCAAATAATACATATAACCGACAGTGACCTTGTTGTGGAAAGGCACTCCGGTGCGGCCGTCAAAAAGCAGCGCCTTTCCGTCTTCAGGCAGTCCTGCTCTCTTGAGCAGCGCCCAGATCTCACTCTCATCGGCGCCGTCAAAAACGGGAGTTTTCATAATAATGCCGCGATTCAGATCCCGGGCGGCTTCAATGACTTCGTCATCGGTCATGGTATCGATCAGTGCCGAGGTTTCGGAAGAATCGAAAATGTCCTTGATTTCGCTGCGTACCTTGGCCACGCCCTCATCGACCATGGCCGCGATCTGCTGGCCGAGGGATTTGGCCGCCCAGCCAAGGTGAGTCTCCATGATCTGGCCGATGTTCATTCGCGAAGGCACGCCCAGAGGATTCAGGACCACGTCCATGGACGTTCCGTCTGCAAAGAAAGGCATATCCTCTTCCGGCAGGATGTTGGAGACAACGCCCTTGTTGCCGTGACGGCCGGCCATTTTGTCACCGACATTGAGCTTGCGCTTCACGGCCACATAGACCTTGGCCATCTTGATCACGCCCGGAGGCAGATCGTCACCCTCGGTGACCTTGCCGCGCTTGCTTTCGTATACGTCCTTGACGAATTTGAGCTGCAGATCGAAATAGTCGAGCTGCACCTTTACGGCTTCGTTGACGTCCTTGGCTGCGAACGCGCCCGCAATCTTCTTCAGCGGGATTTCCGCAAAAACATCTTCCTTGATTGGCTGATTGGCCTCAAGAAGCACTTCACCCTTGCGCTTGCCCATGATGGTCTTGGCCACGCTCTTGCCCTTGCAGACTTCCCAGATCTTGCGCCGGGTGGTCTCGGTCAGGGCCGCGGCATGCTGTCTCTCGCGCACATCGATGCGCTCAAGCTCGTAATTCTCGATCAGGTGCGTACGCTCGTCCTTGTCTCCGGAACGACGGTTGAAAACCTTGACGTCGATAACCGTACCCTCGATTCCCGGCGGAACCTTCAGAGACGTGTTCTTCACGTCGCGCGCCTTGTCTCCGAAGATGGCCCGAAGGAGCCGCTCTTCCGGCGTCAACTGCGTCTCGCCCTTGGGCGTGATCTTGCCGACCAGAATGTCATCCGGCTTTACACGCGCCCCAATGCGAATGATGCCGCTCTCATCGAGGTTGCGCAGCATTTCTTCACCGACGTTGGGAATGTCGCGGGTGACTTCTTCAGGTCCGAGCTTGGTGTCGCGGGCGAAGACGTCAAATTCCTCGATGTGGATGGATGTGTAGACATCCTCCTTCACTACCCGTTCCGAAATCAGGATGGAGTCTTCGTAGTTGTAGCCGCACCAGGGCATAAAGGCCACGAGCAGGTTCTTGCCCAACGCCAGTTCTCCGTTATGGATGGCTGGACCGTCAGCGAGGACAGCGCCCTTTTTGACCTTGTCCCCGATCTGAACCCGGGGCTTCTGGCCGAAGCAGCTGTTCTGGTTGGACTTGTGGTATTTCTGCACCTCGTAAAAACGAACACCGCCGGCTTCCGGGTACAGGTCGTCGGAATAAGAGACGATTACCCGGTCCGCATCCACGTACATGATTTCGCCGTCGCCCTCAGCCAAAAGACAGCTTCCGGAATCCTGGGCAACCTTACCCTCGATACCGGTACCGATCAGAGGCTCCTCGGTAACCAGAAGCGGAACCGACTGACGCTGCATGTTCGAGCCCATAAGCGCGCGGTTGGCGTCATCGTGCTCCAGAAAGGGAATCAGCGCCGAAGAGATGGACACGATCTGCCCCGGTGAAATGTCCATGAGGGTCACTTCTTCGCGGGGTACGATGGCGAACTCGCCCTCAACCCGAGCCTCGACCTGAGCGTTGATGAACTGACGGTCATCACCAAAAAGGGCGTTGGCCTGGGCGATGATGTGCCCGCTCTCGGTGGAAGCTTCCATGTACTGGATTTCGTCCGTGACGATTGCGTCCTTGACCACGCGATACGGCGTCTCGATGAAGCCGTAGTCGTTCACAAGACCGTGCGTGGTCAGGGATACGATAAGACCGATGTTCGGGCCTTCCGGAGTTTCAATGGGACAGATTCGGCCGTAGTGGCTCAGATGAACGTCACGAACCTCGAACCCTGCACGCTCACGTGTCAGGCCGCCGGGTCCAAGAGCGGACAAGCGGCGCTTGTGCGTAACCTCCGACAGGGGGTTTGTCTGATCCATGAACTGGGAAAGCTGAGATGTGCCGAAAAATTCCTTCAGCACCGCCGTAACCGGCTTGGGGTTGACCAGATCATGCGGCATGAGGGTCGCGACTTCCTGCAGGCTCATGCGTTCCTTGATGGCGCGCTCCATGCGCACAAGTCCAATGCGGTACTGATTTTCCACCAACTCGCCGACGGGGCGCACGCGGCGATTTCCGAGATGGTCGATATCATCGGCCGGACCGTGTGAATCCTTGAGCTGAATGAGCTTCTTGACCGATCGGAAAATGTCGTCGTTGGACAACGTGCGGTGATCGATGGGCAGATTCAGGCTCAGGCGCGAATTGAGCTTATAACGACCAACAGGGGAAAGATCATAATAATCTGCATTTCTGAACAGGTTGTCGAAGAAACTGGCTGAAATCTCGGCCGTGGGGGGAGAACTGGGACGCAGGCGCTTGTATATGTCGATCTGCGCGCTTTCCAGATCTTCGCACTTGTCCATGGCCAGGGTGTCGCGCAAGCAGGCGGACGCCTCGGCGCCAGAGGAGAAGATCGCGCCGAGTTCGGTAATGCCGGCAGCGAGACATTTTTCCACCGCGCCAGCGGCAAAGGGATCTCCAGCGCGCAGGATGACTTCGCCGGTGGCGGGATCGACGATGTCCTTGGCTGCATATTCCGTCTCAAGCGTTTCGGGGCGAACCTCGTAATACTCGATACCAGCCTTGATCATCCGCTTCCACATGCCCTTTGTCAGCGCCTTGCCGGCAGCAACAATCACGCTGCCGTCAGGGGCGACTACGTCGGCATGGGCCAATTCCTTTCGGAAGTTGTACTCTTCGACACGACGCAGAACGGAGGTTCCATCCAGATGGAAGGTCTCTTTGGCATAATAATAGTCGAGGATGTCCTCGCTGGTCATGCCCATGGCCTTGAGCAAAATCGTGGCGGGCATTTTGCGGCGACGGTCGATACGCACATACAGGATGTCTTTGTGATCGAAATCAAAATCCAGCCAGGAACCGCGCATGGGAATAATGCGGCAGCTGTACAGAATTTTGCGGCTGGAATGAGTCTTGCCGGAATCGTGCTCGAAGATGATGCCGGGCGAACGCTGAAGCTGGTTCACAATGACTCGTTCGGTGCCATTGATCAAAAACGTTCCCTTCTGCGTAATGAGCGGGATCGTTCCGAAATATATGTCTTGCTCCTTGATGTCGTGGATGGTGCGACTGCCGGACGCCTCATCGACGTCGTACACGGCAAGGCGAACCTTGATCCGCAAGGGAGCTTCGAAGGTTAGACCCTTGGCGATGCATTCATCGACATCGTATTTTGGCTTGCCGATATCGTAGCTGACGTATTCCAGGGTGGCCGTCTTATTGAAATCATGAATCGGAAAAACAGAACGAAAAACGCCTTCAAGACCGATATCCGTACGCATGCTGGGCGAGACATCAGTCTGCAGAAATTTATTATACGAATCAAGCTGAAGGCTTAAAAGATGAGGGATATCAATGGAATCTTTAATTCGTCCGAATTTCTTGATCAGTTTGTTCATCGTTTCCCCTCAGGAAATGGGATGTTGCTGGGCAGGCAAAGCGTTCTGGGACCAAAGGGAGAGTAGCTATGGTGAAGTATCACTCAGTCGCATATGCTGACGCTTAAGGCGTGGTGTTACACAAAAAGGCGTAAAGAGTGTAAGAGGTTTTTTTCCCCTTACACTCTTTACGAAAAGTCAAACAGAAAGCAAAAAACTACTTAATTTCAACCTTTGCACCAGCTTCTTCAAGCTGCTTCTTGGCGTCGTTGGCGGCGTCCTTGGCAGCGGCTTCCAGGATCACGGAAGGAGTCTCGTCGACTTTGGCCTTGGCTTCTTTCAGACCCAGGCTGGTCAGAGCACGCACGACCTTGATGACGCCGATCTTGTTGGCGCCGGCTTCGGTCAGGACAACGTCGAATTCGGTCTTCTCTTCTTCAGCGGCTTCGGCAGCGGCGGCAGGAGCGGCGGCAAAAGCGGCCACGGGAGCTGCGGCGGATACGCCGAACTTCTCTTCGAGTTCCTTGATGAAGACGGAGAGTTCCAACACAGTCATGTTAGCGATGAATTCGACAACCTGTTCTTTGGTGATATCAGACATTTTATCCTCCTAAATATTAGCTTTGGCTCAAACTTCTTTTTTGTCTTTGAGAGCGGTCAGTACGTTGACCATGCCTCTCACAACATTGGCAAAGAGAGAAACGAAATTCTGCGGTACCGCGTTCATCGTGCCCAGAACAGATGCAAGCAGCTGTTCACGTCCGGGCAGTTCAGAAAGGGCCTTTATGGAAGCCTCTTCCAGAAACTTGCCTTCCAGACTGGCATAACGCACGGAAAACTTATCGTTCTTCTTTGCAAACTCAACCAGGACCTTTGCAGCGACGACAGGGTCGTCATAACCGAAAGCCACGGCACAGTTGTACTTCAAATGATCATTGAGTACCACGTGTGGTCCTTCCATGAATGCTTTCCGCGCCAGAGTATTCTTCACGACCTGATAGTCGCACCCCACTTCATGCAACTTTGCACGCAAGGGAGTAAGCTCTGCCACTTTGAGCCCATGGAAATCCGTGACAATGGCGATGCTCGCCTTGTCAGCCCTCTCCTTCAGGCCATCGATGATTTTTGCTTTTTCTGCCCTATTCACCACATACCTCTCTATAGCTAGGCAGACTGAGCCAAAGCAGTCTCAGCAGGATATTAAGGAAGATCCACCTGCATTCTCTGACTCATCTACTTGTTTTGAAACTTATTCACCCGCTTTGCGCAGGGAGGCAGCGTCAACTTTGACGCCCGGTCCCATGGTGGAGGACAGGGAGACTGCCTTCACATACGTGCCCTTGGCGGTGGAGGGTTTGAGCTTGATCAGCGCATCGACTACAGTGCGCAGGTTGCCGAGCAGTTTTTCTGTGCCAAAGGAAACCTTGCCGATAGGCGCATGCACAACGCCAGCTTTGTCGACACGAAATTCGACCTTGCCAGCAAGCAGTTCCTGGATAGCCTTCTCCAACTCGACAGTGACGGTGCCGGTCTTGGCGTTGGGCATAAGGCCGCGGGGTCCAAGGATCTTGCCGATCTTGCCGACGTGTCCCATCATATCGGGAGTGGCCACGGCATTGTCGAAATCGAGCCATCCGCCCTTGATCTTCTCGACAAGTTCATCGCCGCCTGCCGCAATGGCACCGGCACTCAGGGCTTTCTCCTCGTTTTCACCCTTACAGAAGGCGACAACGCGGACAGTTTTGCCCAGACCGTGGGGCATGGATACAGCACCACGGACCATCTGATCGGAATACTTGGGATTGACTCCCAGATTTACGGCAACATCAACGGTCTCATCAAACTTGGCATACGAGCTCTTGAGAACCAACTCGACAGCTTCAGCCACATCGTACATCTTGAGACCATCAATGGCCTCAAATACTTTCTGAAATTTTTTTCCGTGCTTGGGCATAGCTCGCTTACTCCCTTATTCCACTTCAATTCCCATGCTGCGTGCAGTGCCCATAATGGTCTTGCATGCCGCATTCAGATCATAAGCCGAAAGGTCGGGCATCTTGATCTTCGCAATTTCCTCAATTTGAGCCATGCTCACCTTCCCAACCTTTTTCTTGTTGGGCTCACCAGATCCCTTTTGCAGTTTGGCAGCCTTGACCAAAAGCACTGCAGCCGGAGGAGTCTTGGTGATGAAGGTGAAAGAACGGTCGGAAAAGACCGTGATCTCAACCGGAATGATCGTACCCTTTTCATTTAGAGTCTTGGCGTTGTACGCCTTACAGAACTCCATGATGTTCACACCATGCTGACCCAAGGCGGGACCAACCGGGGGTGATGGGTTCGCAGCTCCTGCGGGAAGTTGCAGTTTGATTATTGCATTAATTTTTTTGGCCATAACACTACCTCATATCTAAAAATTATCAGCCTTTGGTCACCTGAACAAAGTCCAGTTCAACCGGCGTTTGTCTTCCGAAAATAGATACCGAGACACGCAATTTGCCTTTATCGTAATTCACATCTTCAACAGTGGCATTGAAATTTGCAAAAGGTCCGTCTATTACGCGGACATCGTCACCACGTTCAAAATGAAATTTCGGTCTTGGCTGCTCTTTCCTGGTTTCAATTGTCGCCAGAATTCTCTGCGCTTCTTTCTCCGTCAGCGGCACCGGACGGCTTTTCCCGCCAATGAACCCGGTAACTTTCGGAATGGACTGAATCATGTGCCAGGAATCGTCCGTGAACACCATCTTGACCATTGCATAACCAGGATAGAATTTGCGGGTAGATGTGCGTTTCTGACCTTTGATCAGTTCGACCACCTTTTCCGTCGGGACGATTACATCCTCAACAAGGCCTTTCGCCTGCCCTGTGCGGATCATCTCCCTGATTGTCTGCTCCACCCGCTGTTCAAATCCCGAATATGTGTGAATTATATACCAGCGCGCCTTAGGTTCGTCGCTCATGATGGCCTCGCCTTAGGACAGAACGGCTGCAATGATTTTGGTCAGTACCAAATCCACAACGCCAAGAAAGAGTGCCATTACGACTACCAACAACAAAACCGCCGAACTGGTACTGATGGTCTCCTGCTTGTCAGGCCAAACAACTTTCTTCAGTTCCACTTTTGCTTGGTCAAAGAATATACGCAGGTCTGTTAACTTCTGCATCATTCCTTGTTTTTGCAATTCTGCTTCGGCATTCTTTTTCATTATGTCCATCGCTAGTAAAAGTATGGCAGGCCAGGAGGGATTCGAACCCCCAGCCCTCGGATTTGGAGTCCGATGCTCTACCGTTAGAGCTACTGGCCTGCGTGTCGGAAATTTTCACCGTGGATGCCGCAGATACGACATCCACGTGAGACTATTTTGATTCGCGATGCTTTCTGTGCCCACCGCAAAATGGACAAAACTTGCTGAGTTCAAGCTTGGCGGTCGTATTCTTCTTGTTCTTCTGGGTCGAATAATTCCGCCGTTTGCAATCAACGCAAGCGAGAAGGATATTGATGCGCATTCTTTACTCCACGATTTCGGAAACAACACCAGCGCCAACGGTACGTCCACCTTCGCGGATTGCGAAGCGAAGACCCTTTTCCATGGCGATCGGGTTGATCAG
>PHBE01000028.1 GCA_002841885.1 Deltaproteobacteria bacterium HGW-Deltaproteobacteria-18 | reverse complement strand
CAATGTTTCCGGTAAACCCGCCGTTCGGCGACAGTCGGCTATTCCAGCGGCGTATTCGGGATGAGTGTCCAGATGCCGCAGGGGCAAGCTCCGGCGCAGAAGCCGCAGCCGATGCATTTCTCGGAATCGCAGACCATGGCGAATTCGTTGTCCGGCAAGCTTTCGCGGCTGATGGCTCCACGCGGACAGATGGCCTCGCAGATGCCGCAGTCGCGGCAGACGCCGCAGGACGAGCACTCCTCGGCGCACTGGTCGAGGCTGTCGAATGCGCCCAGGCGCGGGTCGAAGTAGGCCAGATTCATGCGCGAATAGTCTATGGTCTCGGACATGTGGTTGCCCGGGTCCATGTATTCCAGCCGCGTCTTGAGTTCCTCGTGCATGTCCGCCGTGACCGAGAGGGGACGGCGTCCGCTGATGATCTCGTCGATGGCCTGGGCTGCGCGGCGTCCGTCGCCGATGGCCTGGGTCAAAAGGCCCAGCTTGACCAGGTCGCCGATGGCGAAGACCTTGGGATCAGTGGTCTGGTTGACGTCGTTGACGGTGATGAAACCGCGATCACGAGCGATGTTTTCCGGGAAGGCTTCCAAATCCGGGGTGTCACCGATGGAGATGATGACCGTGTCGGCGGGGATGACCCGCCCGTCGGTCAGCAAGACGCCTTCCGGGGTGATCTCCTTGGTGAAGCAGGGCCACAGGAACTGGGCTCCGGCCTTCTCGGCTTCCTCGCGCTCCTTGCCGAAGCTCATGGGCTTCTGCACGTCGATGAGCGTCATGCTTTTCGCGCCCAGGCGGGACGCTTCAGTGGCCACGTCGCAGCCCACATTGCCCGCTCCGATGACGACCACGCGCTCGCCGACTTCCGCGTCGCCGTGTTTGCAGGCCTTGAGGAAGTCCGTGGCCGTGATGAGGCGTTCGTTGCCGGGCACGGGCAGGGTGCGCGGGCGCTGGGCTCCGGTGGCCAGCACGATGAAGTCGTAGTCGCTCTTTATGGCTTCGAAGTCGTCACGGTTGAGTTTCTTTTCAAGCCGCACATGGGGGATGATCTCGCGGGCCCGGTCCAGCTCCGCCGCCAGCACATCGGGCGGAATGCGGTTGGCCGGGATGGAGGCCTGCAGCTTGCCGCCGAGCTTCTCGTCCATGTCGAACACGGAGGCCTTGTGGCCTTTCAGGCGCAACTGCCAGGCCACGGAGATGCCGGCCGGACCGCCGCCGATGACCGCGACCTTCTTGTCCGAAGACAGGGGCAACATGGGCGGATGGGCGTTGATGCCCTCCTTGCCGAGCATCTTGGCGTCCACGGGCTTGAGGCTGCCAAGACCGCGCGTGCAGCCTTCCATGCACAGGTTGGGGCAGAGATAGCCGCAGACCGTGGCCGGGAAGGGCGTGTATTCAAGGGACAGGTCCACGGCTTCGGCCAGACGCCCCTCGCGCACCAGCTGCCAGCGCTTCTGCACGGGAATCCCCGACGGACAGCTGGCCTGGCAGGGCGGCATGTATTTGCAGTTTTCCCAGACCGGGACAAAGCGGCGCAGTTCCCCGCTGGTGATGAGTCCGATGGGCGTACGGTCAAGGGAAGTCAGGTCGCCGACCAGACCGCCGCGTCCAAGCTCCATGTCCCAGACCTGGGAACGGAAGTCTGACATGTTCTTGCGTTTCTTGGTGACCTTTTCGTAGGGCGACTTGGCCGTGATCAGGTGCCACTGGTCGCGGGTAGCCAGAATGTCCAGAAGTTCGGATTTTCCGATCTTCTGAAGGTATTCCTTTAAGTTTTCCACGAGCCAGGTCCAATCCTCGTCGCTGACAGGCATGTGTTTGGCGTCGGCTGCGCTGATTGTCTGCTCCTGGCCACGGTAGAAGATGCGCCCGCTGACCATGCCCACGCAGGGGCGGTAGCCCAGGACATTGGCCTGATCGTAAGCGTTCAAACCGCAGACCACAGCCGTGCCGCCGGCCATGAACTCTGCGAAGTAGTCGCCCGTGTCGCCCAGAACCCAGAGTTCCGGGGGCGTGAAGCGCGGGTTCTGTTTGGTCATGGTCATGCAGCGGGAGCCTACGTTGCCCCCGACAAAGACCTTGCCCTGGGCCATGGCGTTGCAGATGCCGTTGCCCGCGTTGCCGTGGACAATGATTTCCGCGCCGGCGTTCAGCCAGCCGATGTCGTCGGAACCCGGGCCCATTATTTCAATGGTAGTGCCGGGGAAGCCAAGGGAACCAAGGCGCTGTCCGGGCGCGCCGATGACCTTGACGCTGACGGACTCCTCCTTGGAGACCCACAAACGCCCGCCGATGCCGTGTTGGCCGCAGGCGTCGATGGTCAGCTCCCTTGCTCCGGCCTTGACCGCGTCCTGGATGCGTTCTTCCAGGATGCGCGATTCCAGGCGCACGCCGTTTTCCTTTCCGTCAATATGAATGGTGCTTTGCATATCTTTCCCTCATCAGACCACGTATTTGATGGCCAGTCTGTCCGCCGCGTCCTTGTCGGCGATCCCCAGCGCATCGGACATGCCGATGGGCAGGGACGTGGACCTGCCCAGGGGGGCGAAGATCTTCTTCATTTCCATGTCGAAGCTGACGTAGAGCTCGACCAGCCTCTCGGCCACCTTTTCCGGATCGAGCCTGCGGTACACGCGCGGGTCCTGGGAAGTGATGCCCTTCGGGCAGACGCCGATGTTGCACACGTTGCAGCGGTCCGACTCCGAACCCACGCATCCGGCCGCAGCCTGCATGGCGTACTTGCCGATCTGTACGGCCGAGGCGCCGAGCATGATGAGCGAGGCGGCATTGGCGGCAAGGTTGCCGTTCTTGCCGATGCCGCCACCGGCGATGAGCGGCACCTCGTTCTGCTTGCCGATCTTGCACAGGGTCAGATAGGCGTCGCGGATGTTGGAGGCGATGGGGCTGCCCATGTGGTTCATGGAAACGTTGTAGGCCGCGCCCGTGCCGCCGTCCTCGCCGTCAACGGCCAGTCCGGCCGCGTAGGGGTTGCGGCAGAGGTTGTTCAGGACCGCGTTGGTCGTGGTCGTGGCCGAGATCTTTGGGTAGACCGGCACGCGGAAGCCCCAGGCCATGGACATGGACTGGATCATCTTGGCCACGGATTCCTCGATGGAATACTGGGTCTGATGCGTGGGGGGGCTTGGCAGGCTGACTCCCGGAGGCACGCCGCGGATGGCCGCGATGAGCTGGTTGACCTTGTGCCACATGAGAAGCCCGCCGTCGCCTGGCTTGGCGCCCTGGCCGTACTTGATCTCCACGGCGCATGGGTCTTCCTTCATCTGCGGGATGGCGTGAATGATCTCGTCCCAGCCGAAGTAGCCCGACGCGATCTGCAGTATGACATATTTGAGAAAACGCGATCTGAGCAGGCGCGGCGGACATCCGCCCTCGCCGGTGCACATGCGCACGGGCATTCCCAGCTCCTCGTTCAGGTAGGCTACGCCCATCTGCATGCCTTCCCACATGTTGGGCGAGAGCGCACCGAAAGACATGCCGCCGATCATCAGCGGGTAGATCTCGCGCACGGGCGGGGCCCAGCCGTGTTCCTTGATGGTGGCCAGTCCTTCCATGGGACTCTGGATGCGGCCGATGAGGGTGCGCAGGTCGAATTCGTGGCGTCCCGAATCAAGGGCCGGGTCGGTCAGCATGGAGATGCGGATGAACTTGATCTGGTCCAGCAGCGAGTTGTTGTCATTGCGCCGGCCGCCGCGGGTGCGGGGCTGGCCGCCGAGGTTGACGTGGTAGCGCAGCTTGTCCTTTTCGTCGGAATGGACGGGCAGGATGGCGTCGTTGGGGCAGACCATGGTACACGTGCCGCAACCCACGCAGGCCTGGTGCGGGGCCGTGCGCTGGCGGATGCCATAGTAGATGGTGTGCTCGTTTTCGGGCTTGTTTTTGAAGCCCGCCGGAACCTTGATCGTGCGCTTGCGGAAGGTGCCAAGCTCAATGGACTGCATGGGGCACACGGCGCAGCACTGGCCGCAAAGGGTGCAGCGGTCCTTGTTCCACTCGATCTGCCAGGGCAGGTCCTTGATGCTCAGTTGGGAAGGGCTAATGGCTGTGTTTGCCGACATACTTTGATCTCCTGGCGGTCCGGGCCGACAATGGCCGAATCAAGATGCATGGGTTGAAAATCCTGGGACTTGTCGCGATCGGGGATGGCCAGGTCCAGGCCGCAGATCTCGGAAGAGAACGCGTAGATGCCGGGCCGGCCTCCGACCACGCCGGGGCGCAGCTTCTTGCTGTCCTGGACCATGAACATGGACTTGTCCGGCAGGCAGCCGATGACGCAGTTGGGGCCGTCGATGATGAGGCGGCGGCAGATCTGCTTCAGCTTGGACAGGAACTCCTTGTCAGGGTGGTCCTTCATTTCATGGTCTTTGAGCGGCGTGATGATGTGCTTGTACGCTTCGAAGGGCAGGCCCAGCTTCTTGATCGTGTAGTGCAGGATGTGGGTGAAAACTTCCGAATCGGAGTTGTAGCCTTCGTAGCCGGGAATCCCCTGGGCTGCGAGATAGTCGCGGATGGGGATGAAGGCCGTATTTTCGCCATTGGTCATGGTGCTGATCCCTTCGACGAAGAAAGGATGGCAGGCGTAGAGATTGATGGCGTAGTTGGTGTTCTGGCGCCCCTGGGCCAGAACGAGGCGGCTCATTATCTCGGGCCGGTCAAGCCCCAGATACTCGCCGACCTGCAATGGATCTCCGATCTCCTTGATCATGACCGTGTCCGGCCAGAAGGAGAAAACGGTGATGCTTTCGTCGGCCAGACCCATGTGCTTGAGTTCAAGCCGGGTTTTCAGGTAACCGAGGCCTTTCTCCTCTTCGCTCAGGTCATTCCATTCGGCGGGGATGTCATAGGTCCTCACGATGTAACGATCACGCCGTGGGGTCCATGTCGGCATGGGGCCTTTGGGCGTGATGGCGAGGTCGTGCCTCAGGGTAAAACCCTTGGAATCCATGAAAGCGTCCAGACGTTCGACACCGGCATCGGTGAAGATTCCCGACAGTGTGGGACAACCCTTCATGGACTCGAACGGGCCGCCCAGATCCGATAAATAAAGGCCGACTCCTGATCCGTCGTGCCCCTCGCGCATGACATCCAAGGCCCGGATGGCATCCATGGGGGAGACGGGTTCGCTGCTGGTCAGCGCAAACAATCGACACATAGCGCGCTACTCCCTTTGCTGTTCAAACACCGCTTCTTGATATGACATTATTGTCATATTTTTTCGGCGGAAAACGGTAGTTAGTGACAAAAATGTACAGAAAACCATTCCTGGCCCGTCTAAAGCCAGGGAAGGTGACAAGAGCAAGGAAAGGGCCAAAATCGATTATCGGGACAAGGATGAAAGTTGTCATTTGGGAATATTTCCCGCTCAAGCAGGACATTATTCCCAAACAGTCGGGAATTCAACCCCGATGCCTGGCGGGTACCGTGAGGGCGAGGCTCGCGTAGCGGATTTTCGACGTGATCATGTCGGGCAAAGCGTGGGCTCTCCATCATGTTTTCACCAGACAAAGATATCGGCGGCATGGATTTCGTGCCATTGTTCGATGTGGTTGCGTTGCGCCCGCGATGAAGCCTTACATAGCCGTCATCGCGAGAAGTCCTCGACGCGGCGATCCATGACTTCAACTGCGGAAGCGGAAGAGGGCGCGACTTGCAGGTTTTGAACCAGAGCGCGCAGGGTCATGCGGGCACAGTTGGCGGTCAGGACTTTCTTTCCGGCGTGTAGAACCACCAGGATCTGGGCTCGTCCCCGTCCATGAACCGGGTCACGGATACGAAAACATCCAGCACGCAGGGGTCCTGCCGTGTTCCGGTCAGTTCACAGAGGCGGTCGTAGAGGGTTTGCGGGTTCTGGCCGATGAGCTGGTCCGGGCGCTCGAAGCCGAGCAGCCGCAGATCCCGGGCCATGGCCGGGCCGATGTTGGGCAGGTCGGTCAGATCTCGAAGCTTGTCGCGCCTGACTTTGGCAGGGTTCACGGCCTTTCTCCTACACGATGCGGCGGGTGATTTCGTGATGGTTGACGAGGATCTTGCTGACATAATCCACGGTCTCGCCAAGGTTGGGGATGCGTCCGTAGGCGGTGTAGACCCCGTATTTGGAGTCCGTGTTGCCAAGCCCCGCATTGTATCCGGCCGTGGCGGCGAGAATGTTGCCGCTGCGGGCGCGCAGGTTTTCGGCCATCATTTTGACCATGGCGTTGATGGAATGGGAGTAGAGGACGCGCTGGTCGAATTTTTCGAGGAAAACCACATCCTGGGGCGAAAAAATGGAGCGGTTCTTGAAATTTTCACTCAGGAAAAGGCGGCAATTGTCCCGTGATTCGTTGTAACGGGCCTGCAGGAGGTCCATGCGGTCCAGGGCCAGGGCGTAGGTTCCGGCGGCGCTCAGCGGCTTGCCTGCAGCCTGGGCATTGACCAGGGTGCGCAGCAGTTTGGCCGCGTTCCCGAACAGGTCCGGCTGCTCCCGGCGCAGGGCCCGCATCTGGTCGCGATATGTCGCGGCTTGTTTGAATTCGGCCTCCAGGTCTTCGCGCAGGGCAAAACCGGCCGGCTGTCCGTGCTGGTCGGCGCAGATCAGATCGTATCCTCTGGCCGTGGCGGCCATGAACTGGCAGGGACCGACGGCCAGGGCCGAGGACACGGCGAATTCGTAAAAAAAGGACTCGGCCATCATCTGCCCCATGATCCAGCAGGGGTCCACGGGATAGATGGAAGCGTGACGCAGGACGCCCTGCACCACATGCGTGCAGATCTCGGGGATGCGCGAATGCAGGTCGATCTCGGACAGGGGCTTTTTCCAGACCGGCAGGTTGCCCTTGGGGTAGCTTTCGATGATGTAGGCCAGCACCGATTGGGCCATGGAGTGCGCAAAGCCCGAAGCCGAGACTCGATCGAGGATGCGCGCCGGGTCCTTGGCCTGGATGATCCGGATCTCCGAAATTTCGGACAGGGGTGGCTGCGCGGCCAGGGCTTCATGGCCAAAGAGGGGCAACAGCAGGGGGGCCAGGGCGGCCTTCAGGAGCGAACGTCTTTGATTATTCATGGGAATCAGGCTTTATTGAGCGTGACGCGAGCCACGACTTTGCGGAAATAGTTTTCGTTTTCTTCCTGCAGCAGGCCGCCATGCTCGAGCTTGGCCCTGGCGATGAAGAGCTGGACTTTCTGTATCTGGCGCATCTTTCGGGCTTCGTCCGTTTCTCGTTCCAGGCACTCGATGAGCGATCTGATCTCCCGCTGGGACTGAATCTCCCTGGGCACGTAGCCGGCATTCTTGAGCACCTTGTAGGCCATGCGCAGCGTTTCGGGCATGAAGGGGTCGCTTGTCTCGGCCAATGGCTGGCCCTGGCCGCTCAAATTCTCGAATTCGCCGCGCTGCTGGGCCTCCAGAATTGCCCTTTCAGCCAGATCGGCGAGAATGTTCATGGCATCTGCAGGAGTCGCTCGACAATGTGCTGAAAGCTCTCTTCGGAAATGAATCCCAGGTGGTCGAGAATCTTTTCTCCGGCGCGGTTGTATATCAGGGTGCGGGGGATGGATTTGATGTCGAGCATGGAACCGATGGATTCGTCGTCAAGGAGGATGGGAAAGTTGACCTTGTTGACCTTGACGAAATTCTCCACCGGCCGCGCTCCGTAATCCATGGAGATGCCGACGATGGTCAGGTCGTCCGGTGAAAATTCCCGGCGCACATTCATGAGTCCCGGAAATTCCTTGACGCAGGGGGAACACCAGGTCGCCCAGAAATTAATGATCAGTACCTTGCCCTTGTTGGTTTCGATGATGTTTTTGAAATCATTGACTCCTGCTTTCTGGATGTCCTGTGACATGGCGGTGGAAGGCAGAAAAGAGAGCAGCAGAATCAGCACGGATGTCTTCAGGAAATTCATGGATGGTCCTCGTTTGGATGTCGTGATTTTGAGTTGCTAGCTGTTTGCCATTTGCCAGTCAATGCGGCGGACATGGTGACCGGGCATTGCAATTTGCATGCTTTTCGCCCATTTCTGGGACCGCACCACATCAAGGAGGATGCAAATGACGAATTTCATCAAGAAAAAAGTGGAGATCGAGGACGACGCGGCCACCATGACTTTCCGTTCGGGACAGTTCAAGCGTGAACCTTTTTCACTGCAGAAGAAAAATATTTTCCTGCTGGGCATGCGCGCCAGCGGCAAGACCACCGTCGGCAAGGCGCTGGCAGACGCACTGCAGTGCCCGTGTGTCGACACCGACGCGATGGTCGTGGCCGAGGCCGGACAGAGCATCGACGCCATCGTGGCCAAACAGGGCTGGGATGCCTTTCGTGCTCTGGAGGCGGCGGCACTGGTCAAGGCGGCGGAACTTCCGGGCAAGGTCGTCTCCACGGGCGGAGGCATTGTCCTCTCGAAGGCCAATCGTGATCTCATGTACAACTCCGGAGTCAGCTTCTATCTTGCGGCGGACGCCGGGCTGCTCATCGCGAGAATGCTTCGCGACCCCGACACCGCCCAGCGCCCGTCCCTGACCCCGCTGGCTCTGCACGACGAGGTCGCGGCGGTCATGAGCGAGCGTGAAGCCCTCTACATGGCCAGCATGGATCACATGCTTCAGGCCCACAGGAGCGTGGAGGAGTTGGTCGAGGACGTGCTCGTGGCCCTGGGGCTCAAGGAGTGGGATTATTCCGAAAAGGAGCGGGTTCTGGATCGCTATTAAATTCTTGCCACAGCCAGGAATACCGTGTGCAGGCCGGCCACCAGAGTCACGAAAACCTGGCGCGCGCGATCTTTGGTCAGGCCCGGAAAACGATAGCCCAGATGCCCGTGGGGGCAGCGGGGGAGGCAGTCGCCGCACAGCGAACAGGTCAGGCCGGGACGTCCTTTCTTCAGATCGATGGGAGTCAGGGCGCTGTAGCGGCAAGCCCTGGAGCAGAGTCCGCACTGCGTGCAGCCGCTACCGATAGTCACGCGCCAGGGCAGCATGCGCCCGATCAGGTTGTTGACCAGCCCGATGGGGCAATAGGCCGTGCAGTGGACCATGGTCCCGCTCCTGCGCGAGGCAAGAACCATGACTCCGACTCCGGCGATTCCGAAGACCGCGGCCAGACCCAGTGCCCACGGCCAGGAAACGTTCAGCAGGCGCAGGACCAGCGGAATGATTATCGTGGCCAGCAGCAATCCGGCCCGCAGGCGTGCCGCCCAGATGGGCAGGGGGGACGGACTTGCGGGGGCGAGACGGGCCATGCGGTCGTCCCAGGCTCCGATGTAGCACAGATAGCTGCACCAGGCCGGTCCCACCAGCAGGAGGGACACGCCGAGTAGAATCGGCATGAAGAAGCCTTCGCCCCGGAACAGCGGTCCGGCCAGAATCAGGGCCGGGACGGGCAGGTGCAGCTTGCCGGTCATCAGGAAGATGCTCCACCCGGCAAGGCCCAGCAGCAGCTGGCCGAAAAAAACGGCCGAAAACAGGGTCCAGATGCGGCCGCGGATCTTTCCGCGGCTGTCGGTCAGCAGCCATCCGCTGACCATCGCTCCGTAAAAGGCGAAAAAAAAGATCCAGAAAACTTCGGAGCCAGGAAAAAAGCGTTCTCCCAGAAGCAGGGGAAAGGGTGTCTTGCTGCCGGCCAGCAGCAGAATGCCGCCCACCAGCAGGAACGTGGCGGTCTTGACCAGGTCGGCCGCACGCACGGGGCCGAAAATCCCCTGTCCGGTACGGCCGGCCAGCAACGCCCCGGCACCCAGATGGGCCAGGCAGACAGCGCCCAGGATCAGGGCGAGCCGCATCCACGGCAGGCCGAAATTCATCCGCCAGGCAGCCAGTTCAATCCCCTGGTTCGCCCACAGGATCGCGCCGCCGAGTGCGGCCAGGATGAGCAGCGGCCTGGGCAGAAGACGCGGAAAAAATGCGGCGGCGGCCGGGAAAAGTGCCGGCGCGGCTTCCCAGAAGGTCCCGAAGCGCAGGAAATGCGCTGCCGTGGTCAGGCTGCAGAGCACGATGAGCACTCGTGCCAGAAGAGTCATGGCCGCACCAGATCGTTGAATTCCTCCCGCCCAAGCTTCTCGACAAGGTCCCCCAGTCGCAGGCCGGTCCGGTGGTGCCCCATGAAAACCCTCAAGACCTTGCCCAGGATTTCAAGCGCATCGGGCAGTTCGTAAAAACCCAGTTCATGAGCCAGGCGCGGATGGCGTCCGAGCTTGCCGCCGATGAGCACGCGGTATCCGGTCTGGTCCACCCGCAGGGCCTTTTCGGGGCAGACCCTCGCGCAGGCCGCGCAACCCAGGCAGCGCGAAGGGTCCAGGCGGATGCCGTCTTCAAGATGCAGGGCCTTCTCGGCACAGATCGCGACACAGTGCCCGCAACCCGAACACTTGGCGGGCTCAAGGCCGATGCGGGCAAAGGCGATGAGCCCAAAGTCCGCGATATGCGGCTGGGAGCATCCGTTGGGACAGGACGCCACGGCCATTCTGAACTGGTGGTGATGGCGGATGGGGCGGGTCATGGCGGCCAGGAATTCAGGCCATCCGGAGCGGATGAGCACGCCTTCGAGTTCGGCGGTCAGGTCCGAGCCCTGCACCGCATGAGGGCACTGGGCTGCGCCACGGCAGACCTTGAGAGTATGAGCGGGGAGCTTTTGCATGTCTTTCATGGGATCGCCTATGCCATGAAACGGTATCGGGAATCCTTGACCTGGGTCAAAAATTCCCGATGTTCCACTATTTTGCGAATTTAGGGGAGACTTGGCGCTGTCCCTTACGCGACCTTGATGGTAAAGGGAATGACGTGCAGACTCCTGGAGATTTCACGCGTTGAACCCAGCGCCCAGGTGGCCATGCTCGCATTGACGCGTTCAGCCAGGTTCTGCGCCAGCTTGCCCACGCCGAGCAGCGGATGCCGGGTGAAGACCTGCGGCAGTCCGTAAGTCAGGTTGCAGGCCAGGCACATGCCCGGGCGTTGCTGGAGATGGAAGGCAAAGCGCAGCTCTTGCGGGCTGTGCCCTTCGAACCTGAGCCTGATGTCGTAGGCGCCGTCCTCGGCATCGCCAAACAGGGCTTCAAAAAAAGCGTCGGTGATCGAGGGCGGAAATATCTCGTCCAGGCTGGCCGGGGTGAAAATCTGGTCGGCGTTGGTCATGGTTTTCTCCTTTGCATCCGAATCGTTCGCGGTGTATTTTTCATGACCGTCCTTCGGGGTCAAGGACAACAATGCCCAGCCAGCAGAGACTGCGGGTCTTTTGAAAACATTCCAGGGGAAATTAATGCAAAAAAGAATGGAAGATATTGAAATAAAGTATATATATTTGCAAAAAACGGTTGATGATCTTAACATGGTTGTCATAGAGCAACAAAAGGAGATTCGGGAACTTAAAGCCACGCTTTCCCTTCTGGGCAAAAAGCTCCAGGACCTTTCATCCATGGAGCCTTTCGATCCCGATGAAAAACCACCTCATTACTGATTGGCCGGAGATTCAAGTGGACACCTCTTTTTCCCATCGCGGGCCCGATCCGGGCCATTCGGAGAAAAGCGCTTCCGTCGAGGAACGTTCCCTGCGTGCCATCCTGCAACAGATCGAGGCGCTCCCTTCTCTTCCCGCCGTCGCCAATACCATCCTGGGACAGGTCCTGACCCAGGATTTCGATCATTCAAAGCTGGCTCGCATCATCGAGACCGATCCCGCCATGACCGTCAAGGTCCTTGAGCACGCCAACAGCGCGACTTACGTCAGCCGCGGGCAAGTGGCACAGGTGGAGCAGGGGCTCAATCGCCTTGGAAGCAAGGTGGTCCAGACGCTCATGCTCTCCATGCTCATCAAGGACTCCCTGATCAGGGGCGACAAGAAGTCCGAAGCGATCCAGACCGCGCACTGGAAGCACAGTCTGGCCACGGCCGTCTTCGCCTCCCTCATCGCGGGCAAGGCCGCGCCTTCCATGGCCGGCGAGGCCTTTGGCGCGGGCATCATGCACGACATCGGCGGCATTTTTCTGCAGCTCAATCTTCAGGAGCAGTACATCCAGGTCACGGAACGCATGGAGGAACTTTACGAGCCCGTCCTTACGGCGGAGCAGGAAGTCTTCAATACCGACCATACCGCCGTGGGACGCTGGATAGCCGAAAAATGGAAACTGCCGGCATCCATGACCGACGCCATCTGGCTGCATCATCATTCGGCCTCGGCCCTCGAAGCCCTCAAGGACAATGCGCGTCTGGTCGCCATCGTGGCCCTGGCCAACATCCTGGCACATTCGACTCTCATGGATTCGTCCCGGGTCATGATCAGCGAAAAGCAGCGCCAGATTGGCCTGCAGGAAATGCTGGGCATTGGCGACAAGGAGCTGCAGTCGATCCTGGCCGCCTTTGCTCCGGCCTTTGAAGAGAGGGCGGAACCCTTCGAACTCGAAGGTGACCAGGTCGGGCTTTTTCTTTCGTCCCTGCAAAAGGCCAATCAGCAGCTCATGCGCATGGGATTGGACCTGGAGCAGGCCAACGGCCGTCTGGAGGACGCCCATCGCTTCACGAGCATGGGTTCAACGGTGGGGCTCAAGATGAGCAAGGCCAGGACCCCGGATGAAGTCTTCGAATCCGCGGCCATGTGCATGCACGAGAGCGTCGGAGTACGGGGCGGCTTCGTGTACTGGATCGTCCCTGCCGAGCGGCTTTTGCAGGGCCTGATCTGGAACGGCTCCGGCAACCGGCGTGTCATGAGCTACTCCCTGGATGGTGACGGCCTGCCTGTCCTGGAGGGCGGAGCCACGCTGCCTGACAACCTGAAGGCCATCGTGCAGACGCATTACGAGCGCCATGAGGGAGCGTCCCTCATGGATCGGGAGTTGCGGCTCAAGCAGTTTTTCGTGGTGCGCGGTTATTGCCTCTTTCCTCTTGTGGGCAGCGATTTCACCGGCGAGATCTGCATTCTGCGCTCCAGCGAGCGGCCGCCCAAGATGACTCCCCAAGAGTACATGGGTTATTCCCAGGTCTCCTGCGTGGCTTCGGCCTCGCTGGACAGGGTGCGCCTTTTTGACAGCCTGCAGGTTCGCGCCGACGAGTTGTCCCTGGCCCTGTGGAAGAACCAGCAGATCAACCTGCAGCTGCTGCAGACCGAGCGGCTGGCGGCGGTCGGGCAGCTGGCGGCAGGGGCGGCCCACGAGATAAACAACCCCTTGGCCATCATTTCGGCGCGAACGCAGCTTTTGGAGAGCCGTGAAAACGACGAGAAGAAGCGCAGGGACCTGCATCAAATTTCCGAACAGATAGAGCGCATCTCGTCCATCCTGCAGAGCCTCATGGGTTTTGCCAGACCCAATGCGCCCCAGATCACCAAGCTGGACATAAACTCCCTGCTGCTCAAAATCATCGGCCTGGTGGAATCAATCTTTCAAACCCATCGAATCCCCATCGTTCAGAACCTTGCCCCGGATCTGCCACTCATCCTGGCCGATGCCAACCAGCTGGAGCAGGTTTTTCTCAATCTGGTCATAAACGCCCAGCACGCGATGGAGAAGGAGGGCGGGGTTTTGACCGTCAGCTCCGCTTTTCTGCCCGACGGCAAGCGCATCAGCATTTCCGTCAAGGACACGGGCACGGGCATCTCGTCCGAGAATCTCTCGCGCATCTTCGATCCCTTCTTTTCCACCAAGTCCGAGGGAAAGGGCACTGGCCTCGGGCTCTCCACGGCTTACGGCATCATCACCAACCATTACGGCGAGATCAAGGTTGTCAGCGTGCCTGCACGGGGCACGGAGATGATTGTCGTCCTGCCGGTGTCCACGCCGGTGACTCTGCCCGAAAAGCCGGTCGTGCGGCTGGCGACCGAGTGCGCCATGCCGACGGCGGCCAATGGACACAGGATTCTGGTCGTCGATGACGAGCAGCACATTCGCGACATCCTCTCCGAGACCCTGCGCGAGGCCGGTTATGTGGTCGAAACCGCACCCAATGGCGAGGCAGGCTTGCTCAAGCTGCGTTCGGCATCCTTCGATCTGATTCTGCTCGACATCCGCATGCCCATCCATTCCGGGCTCGACGTGCTTAAGCTGTTGCGTCGCAACGGAGGCGCCCCGCCCGTGATGATCATAACGGGCCTGGCTTCTTCAGACGAACTGGATGAGGCCTTGCGTCTGGGAGCGGCCAAGTGTATACGCAAACCCTTTCATTTGAAGACCCTGCTGTCCGACATCTCCGGCATTTTGCATTCGGGTTGCCCCACGAACAATTAACCATCGACTTCAATGCATCACTCGCCGTCAATCGCAACACCCAGGACCCGTCACACCCGCATTCTGGCCCTGGCCAGCGGCAAGGGCGGGACGGGAAAGACCACCGTGGCCGTCAACCTGGCCCTGGCGCTCAATCGTGCAGGGTACACGGTCTGCCTGCTCGACGCGGATTTCGGCCTGTCCAACGCGGAAGTGCACCTCGGACTTGCGTCTCCCACGAACACGCTCGAAAATGTCCTTTTCGACTCGATGCGGCTCGAGGACTGTCTTGTCCCCGTGCGGCCCGGCTTTGATCTTCTCTCCGGCAGCAACGGCGTGGCTCGCATGGCCGAACTCGACGTGGCCAACCGCAAGCGGCTGGTCGCTGAATTTTCCGCGCTCTCCGGTTACGATTTTCTCATTCTCGACAACTCGCCGGGCATCTCCGCCCAGGTCGTGTCCCTGTGTCTGGCCACGCGCGAGATCATTCTGGTGGTAAATCCCGAAGCCAGCGCCCTGGTCGACGCCTATGCGCTGATCAAGGTGCTCAAGGAGAACGGGCTTTGGTGGCCGCCGCTGATTCTGGTCAACCGCTGCGAATCGGGAGTGCAGGCGCGGCAGGTATTCACGCGTTTTCAGGAGACGGTGGAGCAGTTTCTGGGTCTCAAGCCCCTTTTTTTGGGAGCGATTCCCATCGATGATGCGGCCCGGAAGATTTCGGCCCTGGGAAAGCCCTTTGTGACCCTGCGCGACGACCTGCCCGCGAGTCAGGCGATCATGTCCATCGCCAAGATTCTGGCCGAACGCCTGAACAAGGATTGGGCCAAAAACAAGCCGGCGGAATTTTTCGAAAACGTCGTGGTACGCATGAAGCAGCGTCCGGATTTCGGCCTGAGCCAGATCGCCGCCAACTCCAGTGCCCCCACGGACGATACCACCCAGCCCGATGTATACATGGAACTGGTGGCCGTGCTCGACAAGGCCTCGCGTCTTTGTGAGAAGCTGCTTGAAAATCCGGCCTATTCCTTTGTGCGCGAGCGTTTCGGGCTGGTCCGGCTGGCCGTGGACAACTTCCTTCACCCTCTCGACCGGCTGCGAAAGCCGCGCGGAACCCTGAAGCCGCGCATCCTGGTGCTCAGCAATCACGAGCAGATGCGCACCATGCTGCGGGAGATCGTGGCGGAAGTCGGCTACGAGGGCGAAGCCTTCGCGCCCGGACATGGGGATTTTCTGAAATTCCGGGATACCTGCAACCTGATCCTGGTCTCCTGCGATCGCCCCGAAGCCCTGATTCGCTCCTGCCTGCTCCAGATTCCGGAGGTTCCCCTCATTCTTCTGACTGGATTCGGCAGTTCCTCCCTGGAGGCGGAATTTCGCCACCGGACCGTGGCGGTGGTGCCAAGACCGTTTCATGTCAACGAGTTGCGCGAGATTCTGCAATCGGCCCTGCATTAAGCCCTATTTACAATCCCCGCCCCCTGGCATAAGCAATTTTCCTTTCTTTCCCATTCTTTGGGAGTAGTCATCATCCTGTGAAATCCGTCCGCGCGGATTTTGCAGCATTCGGGAATGCATATGCGCAGAGACATCGAACATGTGGGTTGGGGAAAGCTGACCTATGAAATCAGGGCGATAGTGGGCGTGGCTCAGGATCTTCGCAATCTGGGCCTCGAAATCATCTGGGAAAACATCGGCGACCCCATCGAGAAGGGCGAGCAGGTCCCCGGCTGGATCAAGGAAATCATCGCCGATCTTGTCATGAACGACAAAACCTACGGCTACTGCGCCACGCAAGGGGTGCTCGAGACCCGCGAATTCGTGGCTCAGCTCGTCAACCAGCGTGGCAGTTACCAGGTCACGGCCGACGACATCATTTTCTTCAACGGCCTTGGTGACGCCGTGGCCAAGATTTTCGGTTTTCTGAAGCGTGAAGCCCGGGTCATTGGGCCTTCTCCGGCCTATTCCACCCACTCTTCGGCCGAGGCCGCGCATTCCGGATACGAACACCTGACCTACGAGCTCGACCCGAACAACGGCTGGATGCCCGATCTGGTCGACCTGGAAAACAAGGTCCGCTACAACGACTCCATCGCCGGCATCCTGTTCATCAATCCCGACAACCCGACGGGCGCCGTGTATCCGTGCGAGCTGATCGAGAAGATCGTGGATATCGCCCGGCGCTACAATATTTTCGTCCTGGCCGATGAAATCTATGCCAACATCGTCTACAGTGGCCATCCGACCTGCAGCCTGTCCGAGGTCATTGGCGAGGTTCCTGGCATGGCCCTGCGCGGCATCTCCAAGGAATACCCCTGGCCGGGCGGACGTTGCGGCTGGATTGAAGTCTACAACAAGGACAAGAATCCCGATTTCAACGCCTACATAAAGAGCCTCCTGAACGCCAAGATGCTCGAAGTCTGCTCCACCAGCCTGCCTCAGCTCTCCATCCCCCCGGTCATGGGCGATCCCCGCTACAAGGGTCACCTTGATGCCCGGCGCAGAATGTTCGAGTTCCGTGCGCAGGAAGCCTGGGAAACCTTCCAGGGCGTACCCGGCGTACGGGTCATCAAGCCCCAGGGCGCTTTCTACATGTCGGTCATGTTCGAGGACGGAGTCCTGAACGGCAAACAGACCCTTGAAATTGATAACCCCAAGGTCAAGGCGCACATCGAAGAGATCGTGCAGGGCGTTGAAGTGGACAAGCGCTTTGTTTACTATCTGCTCGGCGCCACCGGCATCTGCGTCGTCCCGCTGACGGGATTCTGCTGCAACCGCAAGGGCTTTCGCGTCACTCTGCTGGAAACCGACGACGCCAAGAGGTTGAACACATGGCGAACCATTGTCGACGCCATCACCCATTATCTGGCCTCGGCCTGAACCGATGACCGACGATTCAACTCCGCGCTGGCTGGACTGGGCGCGGGAGATTCAAGCCCTGGCCCAGACGGGCCTCGCCTTCACCAAAAGCCACTACGACCAGCTGAGTTTCGGCCGCCTGTCCGATATAGCGGCTGAAATTCTGGCGGAACATTCCCAGCTTGAAGCCCCTGCGGTCAAGCGCGTCTTCTCCCTGGAGCCTGGGTACGCCACTCCCAAGGTCGACGTGCGTGCGGCGGTGATCCGTGACGGGCGCATCCTGCTTGTACGGGAGAGTGCGGACGGAAAGTGGGCTATGCCGGGCGGGTGGTCCGATGTGGGCGACCGCCCCTCGGAGACGGCTGAACGGGAAGCCCTTGAGGAGAGCGGGTTTGTGGTGCGGGCCAGGAAACTTGTCGGCGCTTTTGACGCGAACCGTGGCGAAAAAGCCAGCATGTTTTTTCACGCCGTGAAACTGGTTTTTCTTTGCGAACTCCTTGGAGGAGAAGCCAGGGGCAGCATGGAAACCCTGGAAGTTGAATTCTTCGATTTCGACGATCTGCCGCCCCTGTCCATACAACGAACCAACCTGCGTCACCTGGAGGAAATCCGCGCCCATCTGCGCGACCCTCTGCGAATGACCGCTTTTGATTGATATGAACGAACCTGATTGCTCTCTTCCCATCGGGGTTTTTGATTCCGGCATCGGCGGGCTGACCGTTTTGAAAGCCCTGACCGAAGCGATGCCCAAAGAAAGTTTTCTTTATCTCGGTGACACGGCGCGTCTGCCTTACGGCACCAAAAGCGCCAAATCCGTGACCCGCTACGTGCTGCAAACCACGGCTCTGCTCAAGGCCAGAGGCGTCAAACTTCTGGTCATCGCCTGCAACACTGCCACGGGCGTTTCTCTTGAGGCCTTGCAGGAGGCATATCCGGAACTGCCGGTCATCGGCGTCATCCGTCCCGGAGCTGAAGCGGCCTGTCGATCCAGCCGAAACGGCAGGATCGGTGTCATCGGCACGGAGAGCACCATCAACGCCCGCAGCTACGAACGGGAGATTCTGCGCATCCGTCCCGATGCCCAGGTTTTTGGCCAGCCCTGTCCGCTCTTTGTGTCGCTGGCCGAAGAAGGGTGGTGCGAAGGCCAGATCGCCAGTCTCGTGGCCGAGCGTTATCTGGGAGCCATGGTCAGGGATACGGGTATTGACACCCTGGTTCTGGGCTGTACACATTTCCCGGTTCTGGCCAATGCAATCCAGCGTGTGGTGGGAGACGGCGTGCGCCTGGTCGATTCCGCCCGGACCACGGCGGAATTCGTGCAGGAGATGCTTGAGCGCCGGGACATATGTTCCACCACCAGGGAGCGCAGCCTGACTTTTCTGGCCACGGACGGGGCCAGGCGCTTCGCCAGGGTCGGCGGTGTGTTCATGCAACATCCCCTGGATGCCGCCGATGTGGAGATCGTTGATCTCTGATGGGTGCCTTGCTGGCCGTGGACGCGGGGGTGCGCACCGGCCTCGCTCTTCTGGACCGCGATGGTCGCCTGCTCTGGTGCCGATCACACAATCTGGGCACAACGGCGAGACTGAAAAAAGCCGCAGCCCGGGTGCTTTTTGAATTGCCCCATTTACAGTTTCTGGTAGTGGAAGGGGGCGGGCAGACGGCAAGCATCTGGCAGCACGCAGCCGGCAAAAGGAATCTGCCATGCCGGATCATCCAGGCTCAGGACTGGCGGGAGCAGTTTCTGCTCCCACGGCAGCGGGTCAGCGGACAAAAGGCAAAGGCTGCGGCCTGCGCTCTGGTGGCCACGATTTTACGACGCGAAGGCTGGTCTTCTCCGACCACTCCAGGTCACGACGCGGCCGAAGCCGCACTCATCGGACTTTGGACCGCGGTTCAACTCGGGTGGCGGGCAATGCCCGCGCTCAAATAATTCAGACGGATTACATGGATAAACTCAGTTTTGATCTTCCCGGTATCAGCCCGGTCGGTCTTGACCTCATTACGCTGCTGAACAAATCCCAGACCACGGTCAAACAGATCGCGGCCCAGGCCAAGCTTGACCCTGTCATTTTCGGCAACATCATTGCCTGCGCCAACTCGCCCATGTACCATGAGGCCAACAACTCCGTTGATATCCTGACCTCGCTGGTCCGGCTGGGACAACGGGAGATCAAGCGCATCGTGTACCAGGTCGTGCTCAGGTCGGCTTTTTTTCATGAATCCACGGAAATCAACGGCGTTCTCCGTCGGATCTGGCAGCAGAGTCTGACCGCCAACGTGTTCATGCAGAAATTCGTATCCTCCGTCCCGCAGGCCTATCCTCTTGATTCCGAAGGGATGGAGTCTCTGGAATGTCTGGGGCTTATCCACAATATCGGCTATGTGGTGCTACTGGTCAATTTTCAGGATCGTTTCCTGGAATTCTTCACCGGCAACGCCGAACTGGACCTGCCTGCTTACTTCGAGGAGGAGCGCAACTGGTTCGATGGGTTTGACCATTTTTCGGCGGGCAGCGCCGTGCTCCAGCACTGGGGGTTTCCGCAGCCCATCCGCGAGGTCGTCGCTCAATACGGTATCGGAAACCCCGGGTTTGAAGGCCGCTATCCCGAGCTGCACAGCCTGTTGCGCCTGTCCAGGCACGTGATCATGATGACGGAATCCAATTTCCATCCCAAGAAACCCGCCGATTTCTGGTTGAACGGGACGGATTTGCCATCGGCGGAAGTCGATTACGAGCAGATCATCGAAGACGTGCGCCAGTGTGTCCAAAGCATAGAGGGGTCGTTGTCATGATGCCCAGTCAAAATGAATTCAGGACAAGGCTGCGTTGCAAGAAATGCCACGGCATGCTGCAAGTCCGCCGAACCTGACGGGCCGTGGAACTGCGCTGCAAGTCTTGCGGCGCCACCTTTGGATTGCAGGAGTTCGGAACCAATCTTGACGACCTCCTGGAAGAGTATCTGGCCAATTTTCCCTGCGACAGGGTCTAAGCCCTGCACCCGTATCAAGCCGGCTCCCGCGCAGGGGCCGGGAACAACATTTTGCGCACAGGATTTTTTACAACCCTATGACTTCAGTTATCATTTCACGATCAGAACACGCTGTTTCCCGCCAGAACATCCACCCCGACGCACTCAAGGTCATGTACCGTCTGGTGCGCAAGGGGTTTACCGCCTATCTGGTGGGCGGAGGCGTTCGCGACCTGCTGCTGGGTCGCACGCCCAAGGATTTTGACGTCAGCACCAACGCAACGCCGAGTCAGATCAAGAAGATCTTCCAGAACTGCTTTCTGATCGGACGGCGCTTCCGCCTGGCTCACATCCGCTTCGACGATCACGTCATCGAGACCTCGACCTTCCGGCGTTGCCCGGACCAGGAAGAGGAGAACGGCGATGAAGATTTATACATGTTCCGCGACAACTGTTACGGAACGCCCGAAGAAGACGCCCTGCGCCGCGATTTTACCATCAATGGCCTGTTCTACGAGGTTGAGCGTTTCTCCATCATCGACCACGTCGGGGGTCTGAGCGATATCGAAAATCGACTCATTCGCTGCATCGGCGACCCGAACATCCGTTTTCGGGAAGATCCGGTACGCATGATCCGGGCCGTGCGATTTGCCTCGCGTCTCGATTTTCATATCGAGCCCGCGACCTACAACGCCATCATGCGTCACCATGAGGAGATCCTCAAAGCCTCGCCGCCCCGGGTTTTCGAGGAACTGCAGAAGCTTTTTGCCTACGGAGCGGGAGAGAAGGCTTTTCGCCTGCTGTACAAGACCGGACTCCTGCACAACCTGCTGCCCGAGATCGCGGACTTCCTTGATCATGACCACGGACAGGATTCCTCGCTCTGGGCCTGGCTGGAACATATGGACAGCCGCATCAGGACCGTGGGCAAGGTCGAACCGGTGCTGGTCTTTGCCGCCCTTTTCTCCGCCCCGGTGCAGCGCATCGTGGCCAGATACGTGGCCGAAGGCGAGCGGGTGGTCTATGGCGCCCTGCTTGAAGATCTCTTGCAGCCCATCTGTGCGCGCATGAGCATGCCCAAATGGATGTGCGCACGCATGATCCAGATCATGGCCAACCAGAGCCGCTTCGAGCCGGACAAGCGCAAGCGTTTTTCCAAGCGCGGGTTCGTGGCGCACGAATGCTTTCCCGAAACCCTGGCCCTTTATCAGCTTGGCCTGCTGGTGTCCGGCGCGGATCTTGGGCCTGCGGAAATGTGGAGCAGCCTGCGCAGTGAAGTCGA
>PHBE01000027.1 GCA_002841885.1 Deltaproteobacteria bacterium HGW-Deltaproteobacteria-18 | reverse complement strand
CGAACAGATGCCCCTGGTAAAAATGGCGATGTAAGAATGGCGGAGATTCCACCTAAAAATCAGGCGAATCTGTTCAAATAAACTGAGCCACTTCTGAAGGTCAGGATATTTTCAAGATGCCGTGAAAGTAACTGTCCCACCCGCTTCATTGGTTCCAAGCCGGAACGATCAATCCATTTTATCCAGCGCTTGAAGAATCTCCGTCCCCATCCAGGAGACATGTAGCCCTACAATGGCTGCAAGTTCTCTCTCATGGCCCACGCTTTGGCCACCTTGAGAGTGCTGGCCTTGAGGACGTCAAATGTCGGCTGATGCTTGGCAGGCAAGTTCTCGGGGCGAAACAGCCAAAGGTACTTGGTCCCTTTGAGGGTTTCGTCGCCTGAGCCATCAGGGCCTTATGTTCTTGCTTGCGCACTTTATCCACGGCTTCATTCATGTGTTTCATGACATGAAATCTGTCATGGACGATTTTGGCTCCGGCATCCGGCACATGCGCCTTGGTCGCCGTGAAATATGCCTCCCACATATCCATCGCGATGGCCTTTATGGATTCCAGTTGGCCTGGCGAGAGCCTGCGGTAATATTCCTCCAGGCTGCTCTTCTTCCGATCTTCGGAAACATGCTCGACCGTGCTTCGCATAAGATCGCAGACGATGGTCATGTAGGAGTGTCCTTTGCGGAATGCTTTCTAGTCCACTCCGAGATAATGAATCGGACGGGCCTCCTTGCGTGAAAGGCCTCGTCGAACAGACGATCAAAACGGCTCTTCAAATTGTTCGCGCTCCTGACACGGTGACCATCTTTACAGTGGAGGCTTAGCCTCTCCAGTTCTTTAAGCCAAAGGCGTTTCTGTTGTTCTGCGACCTGCCGATTCGCACTGTTTTTTGGTCGTTCACAGATGTAAACCTCCCCAAGTTAGTGCCATCCAAAAGTAGAGGTTTCCTTGGGTGAATTTTTCATGAGGAACTCTGCCGGGGTCAAATCCCCAAGGGACTCATGGGGCCGCTCCTCGTTGTACTGCCTCAGCCAATTCTCCGTAATTTCTTTCACTTCGGTCAGCGATTTGAACAGGTAGAAATCCAGCACCTCTTCCCTGTAGGTCCTGTTGAAGCGTTCAATGTACGAATTCTGTGTTGGCTTACCTGGCTGGATGAACTCCAATTCCACGCCATTCTTCTCGGCCCAGTCAGCCAGCAGCACGGAAATCAGTTCCGGCCCGTTGTCCATTCTCAGCTTGGCAGGCAATCCACGCCAAGCCACTATCCGATCCAAAACCCGTAATATCCTTGCCGCTGGCAGATTCGTGTCGACTTCGATCGCCAAACACTCACGGCTGAAGTCGTCCAGTACGTTGAACGTCCGAAATCTCTGAGCGCTGGCCAGGGCGTCATGCATGAAGTCAATGGACCAGCAGACATTCGCGCATGGTGGAACCGCAAGTGGTTGCGGACTACGCGAAGGCAAGCGCTTCTTGCCTTTACGCCGGAGGTTCATCTTCAAAAGACAATATATCCGGTAGACGCGTTTATGGTTCCAGCGGAAACCGTGTCTGCGTAACACCGCGAACAGTTTGCCGAAGCCGTAGCGAGGATACCGGTCGGCCAGTCCCAGTAGCGCTTCAATGACTGGCGAATCATCCCGTGGCTTGGGCTCATACCGGTACACCGACCGGCTAAGATCCAGCGCTGCACATGCCTGCCTTTCGCTGAGCCCATGCTCACTGTGCATGAAATTCGCTATCTCGCGCTTCTCGACTGGCCTCAGAGCTTTTTTGCGATAACGTCCTTCAATGCCTCGTTTTCGAGGCTAAGATTTGCGAACATGCGCTTGAGCTTGCTGTTCTCTTCTTCAAGCTCCTTGAGCCTGCGAACGTCCGAGGCTTCCATGCCTCCGAACTTGGCCTTCCACTGGTAGTAGGTGGCCTGGCTCACGCCATGTTCGCGGCAAATATCGACAACCTTGCGACCGCCATCGGCTTCTTTCAAAATCCGAATAATCTGGCTCTCCGAAAATCGAGATTTCTTCATCTTGCCCTCCGTGAAGCAATCTTTACCAGAAATCTCTATTTTTCAATGGCCCTGTTTTACGGGAAGGCTACAATTTAAGGAAGGTCGCGCACAGGACCGGCCAAAGAAATCCTGGGCCTCATCGTGATACTCTACGATTTTTTTGACAATTTATTATAGATAGGAGAAAAATTTTTGATCTTCGAGAACCATATGCTCCAGAATTATGTCGGTAACAAGGAATGAAAATAATTCGCCGACATGAACTTTATCATTTTTAAAACTGGCAATTGTTTGAGCCATTTTTTTCTCAAGTTGTCTATGAATATTACAATGGTAATTATATTCTGAAAATTCTGACTCACACAATAATTTTTCCTCATCAGAGAAGTGTTGAACAGTCTGATTTAAGAGATTTTTTGCTAAAAAAAGAACATCTTTATCAGTTCGTCCTGTGATTATTGCGTTAAGGAGTTCGTTTGCGCACGTGAAAAGATGTCTGTGTTGACTATCTATGAGTAAATTTCCTGATGCGTACTCGTCTTTCCATATTAACCGAACAAGTTGGGATTGGGTCGGTTCAGGAGTTATCTCTGTGTCACTCAGATCTTCTGAAATAATTTCAATGCGATTTCTTCCAGACTCTTTTGCCCGGTATAATGCTTGATCTGCTATATTCAGTCTTTCATCGATAGATTTATTGCCACCACGGAAATATACCATCCCGATGCTCACCGTGAAATTAATTTTACCATCGCTGGTGATTACCTCGATTTTTTCTATTTGGCTACGCAACCTCTCTGCAAGATTTAGTGACGTCTTCTTGTCTGTATTTAAAAACAGTATGCCAAATTCTTCCCCTCCAATTCTTCCGAATATATCAATTTCACGTAATATTTTTTTGCATTCTCCTGCCATTTTTTTGAGAACAATATCGCCTGTTTCATGTCCATACGTATCATTGATACTCTTAAAATTGTCTACATCAAGCATGGCTAACGTCTGGGATTCGTTAAATCGTCTGCCTCTAATCATTTCTCTGGAAGCATGCTCAAAAAAATAACGCCTATTTGCTATGCCCGTTAGCGTATCTTCACGGGATATTTTCAATAATTCTTCTTCAACTTGTTTTTTGCGTGTTATATCTTGTATCTGCGAAATGAAAAATCGAGGTGATCCATCTTTGTTGACTACCAAGGAAACACTAAGAAGGATATTGATAATGTATCCTTCTTTATGAAAGTAGCGCTTTTCCATTTGATAGGTGTCGATGACTCCAGCCAGCATTCTGGTCACATAGACCAAGTCTTCATCAAGGTCGTCAGGATGCGTGATATCTTGAAAAGTTCTGTCTAAAATTTCTTCTTCCTGATAACCAAGCATTTCGCATAGCGACCTGTTGACTTTTAACCATTTCCCATCTGGCGCAACAAGCGCCATGCCTATTGATGCGTACTTGAAAGCATTGAAAAATATGCTGTCTTCTTCAGGTGATATTTCTATTGTGTGGTTGCTCATAAAATAAATATATCTATAAAATACGTTATTATTTGATTAACATATTCATTAGAATTAAAAGATTTTCAATCAAATCTAAGCTTGCTCATTTCTTCCAAGACGTGATGTTTAAGTATCGGTTTTACTAAATATGCGGAAGCTCTGCCTTCATTGAAAGCTTGACTGACACTATCAACGCTGTCTAGAGCGGATGTTATGATAACCTTAACTTGTTTGAGTTGAGGTATCCGCATTTCAATTTCTTTTTTTCTGATTATGGAAAGGACGTCTTGTCCGCTCATACTTGGCATCATAATGTCTAAAAAAATAATATTGTATGGATCTCCTTCTGCCCATGCACTGTCGAATGCTTTTATAGCTTCTGGCCCATCTGCTACGTCATCTATTTCGCCATATTCGCATAAAATTTTATGCAACAACATGACGCCTGAAATATCATCTTCAACAATCAAAAATCTCATAAATTTACCACCCTTTTAATATCAATATTTTTGCGCATACTGAATATACATAAGCATGTGTTATATGGTTTATAAACAAATGTGATAATCATATATGCATTGTGTCTAAATTCAGTTCATCAAGAAAGTTTGGATGATCAATGAGAATAGTTTCCAGGGCGTCAACAGCGGAGGGGGCGAAGCAGAGGTTTTTCTTCGAGCGCAATTCCTTCATGGCAACTTCCTGGCCAAGACCGGGCCTGTAGGGACGATAGGAAGACATAGCTTCAAACACGTCAGCGACTGCAATGATTTGCGCCTCCAAGATGATATCATTCTTTTTCAAACCATTCGGATAGCCTGAACCGTCCAAGCGCTCATGATGCTGAAGAATTATGTCGCCCACAGGCATGTTGAAGGGTATTTCTTGTATGATTTGGTGGCCTATTTCAGGATGATATTTTATTAAATTCATCTCCGCTTCGCGCAATGTTCCTGGTTTGGCAAGGAATTCAGCAGGGACGTAAATTTTACCAATATCATGAAGTTTAGCCGCGATCTCCAGTCCTTCCAGGTGGCCGGGATCTAAGCCCATGCGCTTGCCGATCTCTTTCGCCAAACGGGCGACTCGGATCTGATGTCCAGCAGTATAGGGGTCACGTATTTCCGTCATTCGGCCTAAAGCTTCGACGGTTTTGTTGAGCGTCGTCTGCAGCATAACTAGACGGTCGACCTGCAGCATCTCTTTTTCTTTTTGGTCTGTGATCTCGCGCATCATACCAAATAGTTTCCAAACCTTGTTGCCATCCTTAAAAACGTCCATGTACAGAACGATCCAGCGAACGCTGCCGTCGCTGATTAAAATGCGAAACTCGGCCTCTCTGTTCTGTCCACTGTCTCGACAGTCGTAGATAATGGAGATCAGTTCAGCGCGGTCCTGCGGATGCACTGTGGCAAAAAGGGCGGCCAAACCGACATCTTCGTCCGCTAGTCGGCAATGCATGATCCGTTCAAAGCCATCGCTCCATCTCCAAGTATCCTGAAGAAGGTCCCATTCCCACCTGCCGAGGGTGTCTGTTCTGCTGTGCAGGGCGTTCTGTGTGTCCTGCATGCGTAATTCGCTAAAATATTCTTCGAGAATTTCTGTTAAATGACTTGTTTCTATGGGCTTTGTCAGAAAACGATGGATCTGCCCTGCGTTGATTGCGACGATTACCCTTTCCATGCTCGCGTGGCCCGACAGGATGATGCGGACAATTTGTGGCTGGCGGTTACGGACAATACTCAGGAATTCCGAGCCCGACATTCCGGGCATTTGTTCATCGGCAACTACGATGTCGATTTTTTTCGAGTCGATTAATTCCAAGGCTTGGAAAGCGGACTCGGCGAAATGACAACGAAATGGAGCATGGTGCAGCGCACGCCTTAAACCCTCCCGAACCGCAGGTTCGTCGTCGACGAAAAGAACAGATTGGTCGCGGAATTTGGAGTTTTTGGTCAAAGCGGGCCTCGCGGGTTGAAAATGAAAGATTTTTTTTTTCTATTAACAAAGTTCCAGGGAATAATCAAAATTACTACCTTGATTTTATCGTGAACGCCGAGTTCCCTGCTGAAAATTATACAAACTGTATTGCGCGTCATCTCCATATGAGCTAAATTGTATGTACGTACAAAGAAATACGGAAGTACCATGAAAAATGACAAGAAAAATTTGATCCTTCAGGCCGCTTGCTCCGCTTTTACCGAATCGGGCTATGAAAAATCAAGCATCGAGAGCATCTCGCGGCGGGCTGGGGTCGCCCAGGGGCTTGCGCGTTATCATTTTGTTAACAAGGAAACCCTTTATTTCAATTCCTTGGTGTTCGTGATGATGGGGTTAAGGGATCGGCTTCAACGCGAAGTAGGAGCTTTGTCTTTGGGCATGGGCGAAGCGACTAAGGAATTTGTGCGTTCTTATATGGCTTTTACTTCGGACGCGTCGACAGGTTACGCGATGGTCTACCGTGAACCACCTTTCGCAATGCTCAGCAATCCTGAACACATGCCGGCACTGGCCTCACTCAGTCTGGAAGTCGTCCAGATTCTTGCCCGGAAACTATGTGCCAACAAGGATCCCGAGACTGCTCTTCGTATAGCTGCGTATGTGGTAACGTCGCTTCACGGCGTCCAGCGGGCGAGATTTTCGCCCGTCTACAGGGAGCTTGTCGATATCGATGAACTGGCAGATTTTTTTGCTGGAGCCGTTCAGAGCATGTCGGATGAAGATTGTGAGGGTCGAATTTCTGCTCAACCTATTCTGCCGAGCCCGGTTCGGGGTTGCAAATGAACACATTCGTCACCTTGCTGCGAGCAAAGGAAATGTGGCTCATGGAGCGCATACTTAATTATGCTCGTCAGCATGGCTATGCGGTCTATACGTCTACACTTGTCGAGGCGTGGAGAATTTCCATTGCAGGCTTGACCGAGGCTGTTGCCTCGGCTTTTGAGTCTTCCGAATTTCCGGAAATCGAATTGGCGGTGCATACGGACTGGTCTAAAGATCCCGTGTCCCGCTTCGGCCTTAAGGAGGCCCGCCTTCACAGAGGCAGGGGTATAGAACTTGGCATGTTCCTTGGACTCTTTGTCTACTACCGCCAAGCCTATCAGGACTGTGTGCGCGAATTCCTTTCTCCCGGCGAGGAGCGGGACAGGATTGAACATGTCTTGATCAGGCTTTTCGATCGCATGGGGACCGCGTTCTGCTCCGAATGGGCCGAAGTGGATGCAGGAAAACACAAGGCTGAAATGGCTTCGTCGTTACGTGAAATGACCAATGAGAAAAACCACTATCTGACATTTTTCGAAAGCCTCGACCAACCCGTTATTTTTTCCTCCTACGATGGCGTTATCGAGAACCTGAATCGAGCGGCTGCCTGTCTTATAAACGAGCATGCCCTACACGGCCAAGATTACTATTCTTTAAAAGCCCAGTTGAATGATGACAGCCTTTGCGGGAAGAATGTTTCCGATATTTTTCCTTGGTTGGCGGAAATCCAGCAAGAATGGCTGGCGGATCGCAACAAACCGTTCGAGAAAATGGTCGAATTGTCTGGCCCAGATCGGAAAACGACATTGCGTGCCAGCATTAATTTTCAGCCGGATGTGTCCGGCAAATTCACGGGCGTTTCCATCCTGCTCCGGGACGAGACAGAACGGCTGAAAAGCCGTGAACGGATTCTGCGAGCCAAGGAAGAACTGGAGCGTACTTTTGACACGATCTCCGATATCGTCTTTCTGCTCGACGGTGCGGGGATTGTTCAGCGCGCCAACAAAGCCTTGGCCGTCCGCCTTGGGTTGACGCCACAAGAGATTGTTGGCCGTTCATGCAAGGAGATGCTTGGCTGCGCTGAATGCCATATCCCTCTTAGCGACTGCTCCTCCACAGAGATTGCCGTTAGCTATCCCAACCTTCCCGGCAGTTTCATGGTTCGAAGTAATTCTCTCTTGGATTCCACTGGGACAGTAATTGGCAAGGTGTTTGTGGCTCGCGACGTGAGCGCTTCGGAGAAAATTAGGCAAACCCTGCTTGCTGTAGAGGGCAAATATAAAAGCATATTCGATAATGCCCCGGTAGGTATATTTCAGAGCACCCCCGAGGGCACATACTTGAGTGTCAATGCAACCATGGCCGCCATGTTCGGTTTTGCCTCAACTGACGAAATGATCAGGCATTACAAAGATATAGCAACGCAGATGTATGTTAACCCAAATGATCGCAAGCAACTAATTGCCGAAGGGCTTGAAAAGGGCGAGGTGTCGGCTCGTGAGTACCGCTTACAGCGCAGGGACAACTTATTGTTCTGGGGTCGGATGCGTGGGCGTATAGTCAGGGACTCCGATGGGCGAGTGCGATATTTTGAAGGGTTTATTGAGGACGTGACGGCAAGTAGAAACGCTCGGGAGAGTTTGATGAGAAGCGAGCAGCGCTTCCGTAACTTGGCTGAAAATATGAGTCAGGGCCTTATTCAGACTGACCCAAAAGGCAATATTGGATATTGTAACAACCATTTCTGCTCAATTGTGCGCAGAGAACACGAGGACGTTATTGGTTCTGATTTCATTGAATACGTTCACGAAGAAGACATGGCTTGTTGTATCGGAATTTTTGGAAGCGATATCTGCGTTCTTCCAGGTTCACGATATGACTTGCGTTTGAAAGTTGAAGGCAATGTTCGTTTTATCTTGGTCACCCCTGTGGCTCTGAAGTCCAACGAAGGTGAGTGCCTGGGTTTTTGGCTTCTGGTTATCGATACCACCGAGCGCAGGATGCTCGAATCCCAGCTCTTGCAGACTCAGAAGCTTGAGGCCATCGGACAGCTCGCGGCGGGTATTGCCCACGAGATCAATACGCCGACCCAGTATGTCATGAACAATATGTGGTTTATCAAGGACGGCATGGAGCAGCTGGGAAATGCGCTTGGTGCGTATAGAAGTCTTGGGACGCAGTCTGATTCGGTTCCTGATTGGACCGCCATGGCCGCCATGGAGGAGGAACGGCAGATCCACTTCTATCTGGACGAGCTGCCAGCTGCCATCTCGGAAACCCTGCAGGGGCTGGATCGGATTTCGGCCATCGTCAACTCCGTCAAGCAGTTCGCTCATCCCGGTCACGACAGGCAGCAGGAAATCGATCTGAATACGCTGATTGAGCAGACTGTCACGGTCTCCCGCAACGAATGGAAGTACGTGGCAGAAACCACAACGGACCTTGATCCCGATCTCCCGCAGGTGGTCTGTTCGTCTCAGGAGATAGGGCAGGTGCTCCTCAACCTCGTAGTCAACGCCGCGCACGCCATTATGGACGCGCCCAGGCAGGACGGAGCGATCGGCAGGATCACCATCAGCACACGCCGCGTGGAGAACATGGTGGAAATACGCGTGCAGGACACCGGAACAGGCATTCCGCTTCATGCCCGAGAGCATCTCTTCGAACCATTCTTCACCACAAAGCCCGTCGGCCAGGGGACCGGCCAAGGCCTGTTCATCGCCCATCGGGTTGTGGTCAAGGATCACGGCGGAACGATTCGCTTTGAAACAGAAAGCGCCCGGGGGACGACGTTCATAATCACCCTGCCCCTGACCGGAAAAGTGGATGGCGAACATCATGGGTAACATCACTGTCCTTTTCGTCGACGACGACAGACGCGTCCATCAAAGCCTCAAGCGTATCATCGTGGCCAGGAGCCTGCCCATCGACCTTTTTGCTGCGTCATCGGCCGCTCAAGCCAAACAGACTTTGTCCGGGCAGTCCTGTGATGTCATTGTCACGGACGCGAGCCTGCCCGACATGGAAGGTTCAGAACTGCTGGTCCTGGTCCAGGAGCGCTGGCCTTTAACCTTGCGCATCCTCATGACCGCAGACGGCGGGACAAGGATCATTTCGAGCCTGCTTGTTTCGGCCCATCAATTGTTGACCAAGCCCGTCACGCCGGAGTGTCTTCTGGCCACGATCCAGTCCGCCTCGCGACTGCGTTTTTTGCTCATGGATCCTCGTTTGCGTGAGATCGTGCACCGCCTGGAACACCTGCCTGTCGTGCCACATGTGTACACGGCTCTGACCCGGGAATTGCAGAGCGAAAACTGTTCGAACCAGTCCGTGGCCAGAATCGTGTCCCGTGACATGAGCCTGACCACGGCCATTCTCAAGGTGGTCAACACTCCGTTTTTCGGTCTGTCGCGACGTGTGGACGAAGCACTTCAAGCCGTGAACATCCTGGGAGCGAATCTTGTCAGAGGGCTCGTCCTTTCCGAGGGAGTCTTCAGGCCTCAGGACCCGGACATGTACCCGGGGTTCAATACAGAACAACTCTGGGGCCACTGCCTTGTCGCAGCCAGATGTTGTCGGGCGGTGATGAAGGTCGAGTGTCCGACCGGGCCTGCGGTGGAAGACGCCTTTCTGGCTGGCCTGCTGCACGATGTGGGCAAGATCGTGATGGCGGAAGGCTGTCCTGAGGACTATGTTGATATCCTTAAAGAATCGCAGACGCGTAACATGCCCTTGTACGAAGTCGAGGCCGATATTCTGGGTGTGACGCATGCACAGGTTGGCGCCTATCTACTTGGACTTTGGGGCTTTTCCGAAAGCGTTGTCATCGCTATTGCCCAGCATCATAGTCACATTCCCGGGCCGCCCCTCTCCCTCTTGTCCGCAGTTCTTCATGTTGTGGATGTGCTGTTGCATGAGCGATATGTCCAGTCGAGCGGGCACGCGCCTCATCTTCCGGCAGGGCCGTTCCTCGATATCGTGGGGGGGACGGAGACCTTGGAGCGTTGGAGAGAAGTTGTGAATTCAGAACTGGATGCCGTTTGATTCTTATTTCAGCATGTGTCCAATTTAACGAAGTTTGAAAATTTAGGAGGCCACGTGCCAAATATCGTCTGGTCCGATACACTTTCCATAGAAAATGCGGAAATTGACGCGGAACATAAGCAGCTTATCCGCATTGCCAACTCCCTCTTGCGGGCAATGCAGGAAGGCAGAAACAAGAACGATTTCGCAAAAATTCTGCACGAATTGCGAGAATATACAGTCTTCCATTTCACCAATGAAGAAGTATATATGCGATCAATTGAATACCCTGATTTGAACAAACATATGGAAGAACACAACATCCTTAAAAGACGAGTCAAGGATTTTCAGCATTCCGTGTTTATCGGAGAGAAGGTGGAATTTGATCGCCTTCGGGAAATGCTTAAGGATTGGCTCGTGGGCCACATTTTGAACTGCGACCTGCTTATTAAGGAATACTTGGCGTCCAAAGATGTCAAACAGGAAGGCCAAGCGTGAAACAAGCCGGACTTCCAATACCATGCATGGGTTTGCTGGAACAGTTTTTCGACGGGGTATATGTGGTCGACCGCCAGAGACGGATCGTGTTCTGGAACAAATGCGCTGAACGCATAACGGGATATGGGCGCGAAGAGGTTCTGGGAAGATGCTGCGCCGACAATATCCTACGCCATGTCAGCCTTGAAGGAAAACCGCTGTGTGAGAATGGCTGTCCCCTGCATGCTACAACACTTGACGCCCAGACCAGGACTGTCGACGTGTACCTTCACCATAAGGCAGGCCATCGCGTTTCGGTGCAGGTACGGGCTTTGCCCTTGATGGACGAATTTGGCGAAATTGTCGGAGCCATAGAAATCTTCGTCGATACCTCACGCCAAGAGGCCATGTTCCGTCAGCTTAAGGAGTTGGAGCGCAGCCTTTATCAAGATGAACTGACAGGGATTGGTAACCGGAAATTCGCTGAAGTAAGACTTTCTGAACTTATGGGCGCATTTCGCGAGCATGCACAGACCTTTGGCGTGCTTTTTATCGATATCGATCATTTCAAGCGCGTCAACGACATCCATGGACATCCGGTCGGAGACAGGGTTATCAGGTTGGTTGCCTGCTCGCTGCAAAACGGATTGCGTCCAACAGACCGAGTCTGCCGCTTTGGTGGAGAGGAGTTCCTCTGTATCCTGCCCAATCTTACTGTTGAAGAGATGCGCACGGTCGCTGAACGTCTTCGAATGCTCGTGGAACAAAGCGGTCTCGATCTGCCGACGGGGATATTGCGGGTGTCTGTTTCTGTTGGTGGGGCCTTGTGTGGTAATGGAGACACGTCCTTTGCAGTGATCGAACGGGCAGATCAAGCCATGTACCGGGCCAAGGATCTTGGACGCAACCGGGTGGTCATTTCGCAGAGTGAGGGCATAAGCTTGTCGTGTCAGGAGTTGAATGCTGTCGAAGGAATGCCAAAGGGTGCTCTATGAGCGATATCCGACTTGAGAAACAGACGATCATTTTGGTCGAAGTCATGTCGGGATCCATGCAAGACATGGCTCTGAGTCTTGAGGCCTCAGATTACCACGTTATTCGTCTTCTTTCTCTTGAAGCGCGTTCATTTTTTTCCAGTCTGAAAGAAGAGGCTATTCTCATTCTGGATTCTGAAATTTCCGGCGAGGAGGCGCTTCAAATCTGCAGTAAAATATCGGACAGGGCCCAGGAGCAGGAGTGCGCCTGCCTTTTCGCGTCCAAGTCCATGAATCTCGACCCGGTTCGACAACAATTACTGCGCGAGGGGCTTGCCCAAGGCGTTGTGCCTTGGCCCGTGCCCGACATTATTCTGCGAAGCTGCATCATGCCCCATACCCGGCTGCTGTCCACGGAGAAGCGTCTTCGGGAGTCACGGCGCAGCGCCAAGAACCTTTTCGAAAACAATCACGCCGTGATGTTCCTGGTCGATCCGATCAATGGCCGTATTGTGGACGCAAACCCTGCGGCTGAGAGGTATTACGGTTGGAGCCGGGCGACCATGTGTAACATGAACGTCGCAGAGATTAACACTCTGAGCCCGGAGGAGATCGCCAAGGCCATGGCTGACGCCAAGGCTTCAAATCTCTATTATTTTCATTTCAGGCACCGCAGGGCGGACGGATCAGTTCGTGATGTTGAAGTATACAGCGGTCCTGTGCGTCACAAGAACAAGGACATCCTCTTTTCTATCGTATTCGACATCTCGGAGCGCAAACGAGCCGAGGCGGATCTCATTCAGGCGCGTCAGGACTGGGAAGACATTTTCCAGGCCATCGGGCATTCGACGCTTATTCTCGATTCTAATTTTCGGATTGTTGAAGCTAATCGGGCGACCATTGAGCTAACAGGGTTGAGCGCGACAGAACTTGCAGGAAGAAATTGCTTCGAGATATTTCATTCTACCAATGCCCCCCCCATGGCCTGTCCGCAGCGTCGGCTTACTGTAAGCACCAAGCTCGAAATTTCGGAAATGGAGGTCGAGACTCTGGGCGGGACTTTTCTCGTCTCCTGCACTCCGGTATTCGACAAAGCGGGAAAACTTAACAAGGTCATCCATATCGCCACGGATATCAGCCAGCAAAAGATTGCCGTAGATGAGCTGCGCAAGAGTGAAGAACGCTTCCGCCTCCTTGCGGATGACCTGCCGGCCCTTGTTTGTGAGTTTCTTCCCGACAGTACTTTAACGTACGTTAACAAGGCCTACTGCGAATATTTTCAAACGACTCCCGAGATGCTCCTGGGCAATCGTTTTCTTGGTTTTATTCCTCCAGAAACTCGCATGGAGGCCATGGGTCATTATCAAGGCCTGACCGTAGATCTGCCTGCAAAGACAATCGTGCATGAGGTGATCCGCAACGGCCAGCGGCATTGGATGGAATGGATTGATCATGCTCTCTTCGATGAAAATGGGAAGAGTGTCAGGTTTCAGTCTGTTGGCATCGACATCACGGAGCGCAGACAGGCGCGTCTCGAATTGATATCTGCGAACAGAGACCTTGAGAACGCCTTGGCCGTGGCTCAGGAACTTGCCGACTTGAGCCAAGCCGCCAACAAGGCCAAAAACGAGTTCCTGGCCAATATGAGCCATGAAATCCGCACCCCACTCAATGGCATCTGCGGCATGCTGCAATTACTCCAGTCAACAACCTTGGACGAAGAGCAAAAACTCTATGTGGAAACAGCTTTTAGATCTTCGCTCCGACTCACGAGCCTGCTGAACGACATTCTTGACCTTTCGCGCATCGAGGCCGGAAAACTCCCCGTTTGTCACGAAGTCTTCGAACTACATTCCTTACAAGAGCAACTGCTTGACGTCTTCAGTTTGACGGTCAGAAACAAGAGTATATCCTTTCTATTCGATTTTGATGAAAATATTCCGGCACAAGTCATGTGTGATGAAGTACGTTTGCGACAAATTCTGCTCAATTTGGTTGGTAATGCAGTTAAGTTTACGGAGCGTGGTGGTGTGGAGCTCTCTGTGAAGTCCTTGGGTCCGGTTCGCCAGAGTCAGATCCGTGTGCTTTTTTCTGTCAAGGACACTGGACCCGGTATCAACGAAGAGATTGTGAGTGAAATTTTCGAGCCCTTCACCCAGGCCGAGAATGTCTATGTCCGCAAATACCAGGGTGCCGGGCTGGGCCTAACCATCGTCCGCAGGCTGGTCGATCTCATGGGCGGGGAGATCACTTTGGAGAATGAATTTGGAAAGGGGTGCACGTTTGTTTTCAGCTTGCCGTTCAAAGTGTCAGACCTTGTCCTTGAAGAAAAGGGCACGGCTGAGGCCAGAGGGCGTTGGGAGACCTCGTTGTCGATTTTGATCGCAGAGGATGATTTCGGTAACGCATTCTTCCTTCAGCGTATCTTGGAGAAGGATGGGCATCACGTCACGACGGTCCACAATGGCAAGGAGGCTCTGAAGACCCTGCGCACAGGATTCTTCGACGTCGTGTTCATGGATATCCAAATGCCGGTCATGGATGGCTTAGAGGCCACCCGCATCATAAGATCCTGGGAACGCCCTGCTTCCACGGTTCCCATCATCGCCCTGACGGCTTATGCTATGGTCGGAGACCGGGAAAAGTTTCTTGGCAGCGGCATGGATGGTTACATTTCCAAACCAGCGAAGCCTAGCGGGATAAGAACTGTAATTTCTGAGGTCATGAAAACCAGGATGAAGCCAGCAGTCTCCAACTTTATGAAAGAGTCAGATCATTAATAGAGTGAACAAGCTGCTCGCATGAGATAACATGGTTTGGGAAAGGCACCAAAGAACACCGTGCTTGTAGCCAGGGTTCCGCAGTTATTAGACCGAGTGCCTATATGAATATATTCAACAAGTGTGCTGCGGAGAGAAGCAAATGAGCGAGCGGATACTATTCGTCGATGATGAGAAATTCGTGTTGGAGACATTCCGGCGCAACCTGAGCAGGCATTTTCAGATTGAAACGGCAGATGGCCCCATGTCGGCACTGAAGTTTCTGGAATCGACCGGTCCCGTGGCCGTGATAGTTTCTGATCTGAAAATGCCCAACATGAGCGGCGTGGAACTCCTGGGGACTATCAGGCAGCGCTGGCCCGACACCGTTCGCATCATGCTGACGGGACATGCGGACCTCGACACAGCCGTATCGGCCGTCAACAAGGGGGCTATATTCCGTTTACTGACCAAACCTTGTGCCCCGGATGCTTTGCTGGCGGCGGTCAATGATGGTTTGCGGCAGTATCGGCTGGTCATGGCCGAACGGCAGCTCCTGCATGGAACCCTGCGGGGGTGCATCCAGGTATTGTCCGAACTTTTGGCTCTGGTCAGTCCCAAGGCCTTTGGCAGGGCCGAGAAGGCAAAGAACCTCATGACGGATATGGCCATGGCACTTAAGCTAGAATGTGCCTGGAAGTACGAGCTTGCGGCCATGCTCAGTCTGGTGGGCTGTATTTCGCTGCCACGCGAAATTCTTGAACACAAATTGGCCGGTCAGGATATGTCCGCCGAAGAGCAAAAAATTTTCCTTATGCATCCGACCATCGCTGGAAATCTTCTGCGCAATATACCTAGGCTTGAAGGTGTGATCGAGATTATTTCAGAACACGAGACTCCCCTTTCGGAAAACCCTTGCGTGGGAGCGCGAATGCTGAAGGCAGCCCTCGATTTTACAGACTTCGAGGCTTCGGGCCTGTCAACTGAGGATGCGCTGCAGCGGATGTGCAAGACGCCCAATTTGTACGACGGCAGAGTCGTCGCAGCCTTAGGCGAGGTCGTCGAGCGCAGGGGGTGCAGTGAAATCATGAGCCTAGGCCTTCATGAACTGCGTGAAGGCATGTTGCTCATGGAGCCGGTCATGAGCGAGAAGGGGGCTGTCCTCTTGGAGAAAGGGCAGGTAATCTCCCTTTCTATGCTGGAGCGATTCCGGAATTTCGGGACCATTCTTGGTGTCAAGGAACCCATTTATGCCTTGGTGCGCAAAGAGCCGGATTGAGAGCGGGTATTTGACGCTCAACGGCCCGAGTGGCCTGACCTTGAGTGCGCGACGATGCGCGATGGCTGGTGCGCATTTGATGAGTACATTATCCCAGGCCCGGAGTGTGTTTTTTTAGAACTTGCCGCAGATCCTGGAGATTGACCGGCTTGCCCAGGTAGTCGTTCATCCCCGAGGCCAGGAATTTCTCCCTGTCGCCGCTCATGGCGTAGGCCGTCAGGGCGATGATGGGGATGTCTCTCTTCGTCCCCAGCCTGACAGAGGATCTGATCGTCTTCGTGGCCTCGATGCCATCCATGACCGGCATCTGGATATCCATCAGAATCATGTCGAAGTCGTTTTGCTCGAGCAGGTCGAGCGCCTCTCTGCCGTTTTTGGCGATGACGGTTTCGTGCCCGCATTTTTCAAGCAGGGTTCGTAAGGCATAGGCGTTGGACGAATCGTCCTCGGCCAGCAGGATGCGCAGGGGTTGGCTGGTAAATTCCGGCGCCGAAACGGCCAGGTGTTCGGTGCTGGCACGTTCCGATGGCAGGCGGAAGGGCAGGACGATATGCACGGTTGTCCCCTCGCCGGGTATGCTGTCCATGGTGATGTGTCCGCCCATGAGCTCCACGAGCCGACGTACGATGGCCAGGCCCAGCCCGGCGCCCTGAAACCTTCGGGTGTAGGAGTTTTCGACCTGGGAAAAGGGCTGGAAGAGTTCGTCCAGCCGCTCGGGAGGAATCCCAATGCCTGTGTCGGCCACGCTGACAAGCATATGTACGATCCCCTCACGAATCTTGATGGGCGTCATTTCCAGCCTGACGGAGCCTTTCTCAGTGAACTTCACGGCGTTGCCGACGATATTGAAGAGGATCTGGCGCAGGCGCAACTCGTCGCCAAGCAGACTGGCAGGCACGCTCGGGTCGATGAAGCTTTCCATCAGAATTCCCTTGCTTCGGGCCGCGACGAGGAGGAGCTCGAAAACGGAGTCGCACAATCCTTTCGTGTCGAATTTTTCTTCGCGCAAGGTCATCTTGCCGGCCTCTATGCGTGACAGGTCGAGCAGGTCGGTCAGCAGACGGGCGAGGCGGTCCGAGGACATGATGGCCATGGACACGTACTGCTTCTGCTCAACATTGAGCTCGGTCATCTCCAGCAGCTGCATCATGGCCATGATACCATTCAGCGGCGTGCGGATCTCATGGCTCATGTTCGCCAGGAATACGCTCTTGGCCTTGTTGGCTGCCTCTGCTTCCTCCTTGGACTGGATAAGTTTTCTTTCGATGTTTTTCTGGGCGGAGATGTCCTGCGCGCAGACCAGGACCATGGGTTCCTTCACGTTCCGTAACATTGCTGTGCTGATAAGGAGGCAGCATTCGCCGGCCATGTCCTGAGCGATGTTTAGCCAGTGTTCAATGCCGTGTCTGCTTCTGCCATCGGCAAAGGTGCCGCAAAGGGCCTGCTGCAGAGTGCAGGAACTGCACCCCTTTCCGGTCCCGCAGCCCCCCGGGGCGTCGAGGCTGTTGCGGCAGAGCAGGGCGTCTCCGCATTTTTTGCCCAGCATGCCAGCGGTCGATCCGCCAACCAGCAGGGCGGCCTCCTGATTGACTTTGATGATGCGCATGTCCCTGTCGAAGATCATCATTGCGGCGGGGGCGCTTTCGTAAATCGCTGACAGTTCGGCCATGGCTCCATGTAGGTTCATGAACGTATGCTTGCGCTCTACGGCATATCTGATGGCCCGAAGCAGTCTTTCCTCGTCGGTTTTTCCCTTGATCAGGTAATCCTGGGCACCTTCGCGGATGGCTTCCTTGCCGGTGGTGTCATCGTCTAACCCCGTCAGGACAACCACAGGCAGTGAAATGTCCGCGTTAATCACCGCACGCAGTGTTTCCAGCCCCTGGCTGTCGGGGAGGCCGAGATCGAGCAGGACGATGTCCACGTTGCGGGAGGATATCTGCCCGAGGCAGGAGGATAGCGTTTCCGCAAATTCGAAACGCAGGGCCAACGTGCCTCGGGCGAGTTCGGAAATCAGGCGGGCGTCGCCGGGGTTGTCCTCCACCAGCAGGACACGGACTGCCAGGTCTCTCATGATGTTACCTCCGAGGAGTGCCTATCGGGGTTTGATTCCGTCGGGCAGTTTGACGATGCTCAGCCAGAAGTCCTCGATGGATTTAACCACCTTGACGAACTGCTGAAAGTCCAGGGGCTTGGTGATGAAGCAGTTGGCGTGGAGGCCGTAGGCCTTGAAAATGTCCTCCTCGTCGCTGCTGACAGTCAGGATGACCACCGGAACGCGTTTGAGGGCGTCGTCCGCTTTGATCTCCGCAAGGACTTCGCGTCCGTCCTTCCTGGGAAGGTTGAGGTCCAGGAGTACAAGGTCCGGCCGGGGCGCGTCCGCGAATTTCCCCTCCCGGCGCAGGAAGGCCATGGCCTCCTCGCCGTCCCTGACGTGGTGCAGGGTGTTGCGGATCTTGCTTTCCCGCATGGCTTCCATGGCCAGTCGGGCGTCTCCCTCGTTGTCTTCGACGAGCAGGATGGCGATCGGGTGAACGTGCATGCTTTTCATGGGCTCTCTCCTGTTGTTTGCGTGATGCGCGGGAGGGTGAAGAGAAACGTGGAGCCCTTGCCGGGAGTCGACTGGACCCAGATTTCTCCTCCATGGCGCTCGATGATGCATTTGCACAGGGCCAGGCCGATCCCGGTGCCGGGGTACTCCTGGCGTCCGTGCAGGCGCTGAAAGATGACGAATATCTTGCTGAAGAATCTCTCCTCGATGCCGATCCCGTTGTCGCTGACCGAGAAAGTCCAGAAGCCTTCGGCGTTCTGGCATTCAAACGCCTCTACATGAATTCGGGGCGGGCGCTCCGCAATCCGGAATTTCAATGCGTTTGAGAGGAGATTCTGCATGAGCTGAACGAGTTGTGGCCGGTCGCCGAGAACGGAGGGCAACTCGTCCGTTGAGACCAGGGCTCCCGATTCAACGACTGCCGCATGAAGATTCCGCAGTGCCTCCGCCAGCACCTCGTGCATGTCGACTTCGATCATCTCTCCACCACGGGTGGTGACACGGGAGTAGGCGAGCAGATCCTGAATGAGGCGCTGCATGCGGTTGGCGCCGTCCACGGCGTAGCCGATAAAATCCCGTGCGTCCTGGTCGAGGCGGTCCTCATAGCGGTCGGCCAGGAGCTGCGTGTAGCTGGAGACCATGCGCAGGGGTTCCTGCAGGTCGTGGGAGGCCACGTAGGCAAACTGCTCCAGCTCCTGGTTGGAGCGCAACAGGTCCCGGGCCAGGGCGTTCAGTTCTTCCTCTTGCTTCTTGCGGTCGGTGATGTCCACGGCGATTTCCAGGCGCACAAGCCTGTCATCACGCCAGCGAATCGCCTGGTCGCGGCAGTCGAACCAACGTTTCGTCAGGGTGTTCTGGAATTCCCACTGATAAACGCCCGCAGGACGCCCTGCCGCGTCCAGGAGATGGTCGTTCGTGCAGAACGGGCATGGTGATTGCTGACCCTGCTGCAGCACCTCGAAACATTTCATGCCCGGAGAAAATTTTTGCAGCCTCGTGCTGCCGTAGTTGTTCAGGAAAAGAAGCTCGTACGTCTGCATGTCGGCCACATAAACCACCGCGTCCAGATTGTTCATGACCGCTTCGAGATGCGCGTGGGACGTCTCGAGCTGACGCTGAGTATCTTTGAGCTCCGTGATGTCGTGGGCCATGCTGATGACTGTCCGGCGCCCGTCCTCCAGGCTTCCAAGCGGAGCCGAGGCGAAATCCCAGACCAACTGCTTGCCGTCGGCGGCGGTTATGACGAACTGACCTTCCTGCTTGGGCTCCAGGATGGAGTATAGAGCGTCGATGACCATAGCGACATTCGGGGCGCCGTTCCCATAGGCGAGCCGCGTCCAGTCCGCGACGGAAGGGATTTGCCCGCGGTCGTAACCCGTCAGTTTTTCCCAGGCCTGGTTGACGCTGATGACCTCCCCGTCCTCGGCGTGCACCATGATCGGGAAGGGGGCGAGGTTGATGGTCCGCCGCCAGCGGTCTTCGCTGAGCTTCAAGGCCTCTTCCGCCTGCTTCCGGGTCAGGATGCCCCAGAGGCTTTCGAGAAAGAGCGCGGTCTCCCGCTGGTCCTGCTCCGTGTAGTCCTCGTTTTTGTTCGCCAGTCCCGCCACCATGGCGACCCGGCCGTTGCGGATCAGCGGGACGGTCATCAGCCGGGTCAGCTCCACGTGCCCTCCTGGGCAGCCTTTCTTACGGGGGTGGAAGGTGGAGTAGTCATTGACCGTCACCGCCCGCTTTTCATGGATTGCAGTTGTCCAGAGGCCGCCGTCGGGGATGCTGAAATCCACGGGTCTGCCCTCTACTGCGCAGCTTTCCATGGCGTGCTCGGACCAGAGCTGCGTGGACATGGTGGTTTCAGCGTCGTCGACGAATCCGAGAAAGCCCAGCCTGCTGTCCGTGATCCTCACCAGCGTGTTGACGGAAGCCCCTACAATGTCTTCGGCCGGACGTTCAATCTGTTCGAAAAGTTCGACCAGGGCCTGCGTTCTCATCCTGCGCTGGCGCTCGACGCGGTCCTGACGCTTTCGTTCCGTGATGTCCCTTGCTGTGGCGACAAGAAAGTCACCATGTTCAGATGGCACATAGCGCATCCCAATTTCCACCGGCAGGCAGGTGCCGTCCTTGCGTTGATGGGTGGCTTCGACGAGGGTCGTCCCCGATTCACGGATTTCCCGAATGCGCATGTCCCAATTTTCCGAAGGGGCCGGATCGAGTTGTCCGAGCGTCATGCCGAGGAACTCCGCGAGGCCGTAGCCGAGCACGCGGCAGGCCGTGTCGTTGACATCGAGGAGGCGCAGCGATGAGGGGTCGATGACGTACGCGCTGTCGTTGCTGGCGGCCATGACGGTCCGCGATCGTGCGAGCTGCTTTTCCGACTTGTAGAGGCTGTTCAGGAGAACCCTCTTTCTGCCCTGCGCGATGATGAGCAGCAGGAGGGCGAAGCAGGCGATGCCCAGGGACGTGGCCGTGGCGATGAATGTCTGGGAAGAGCGGGCCGCCGCCACGATTTCCGCCACGTCGATCTTGGCCACCATGAACCATTGCGTGTCCGGTACCGGCATGATCTCGGCGACGACCTCCGCCCCCCTGTAATCCTTTCCTTGCGAGGACACGTACGTTTCTCCGGCAACGGCCCGGGCTGCGGGAGCGTCCGCCCGTGTCAGTGGGATGCGAATGGTCATCGGTGGCGCCGGGCTGAGCAACAATGTGTTCAGGTAGAGGACTTGCTCACCGTCCTTCCTGACCAGAAGCGTCTCTGCCGTGGTTCTGGGTGTGGGCCATGTCTGGATGAGGGGGAAGAGGAACGTATTCGGGTCGCAACGCAGCACGAGCACCCCGCCCGAAGCGCCGTCATCGCCGAAGAAGGGGGCTGCGACGTCAAGGTGGATTCTACCGGTCCGTGAGCACGGAAAGAAGTCGCCGAACAAGGCCTTGCCTGCGGATGCGGCGTCACGGACAAGTTGCAGGAGTTCGGGCTCCATGTCGGTGTCGTCGAGACCAAGGATCAGCCGTCTGTCCTCGTTGAAAAGCAGGATGTTCTCGTAGCCGTACACTTCGCGCAGGCTCCGCCAGTGTGAGAGCAGGCCGGAATGGTCTTCCTCGTGGCCTGCGACGGCCCGGAGCAGGGTTTCGCGGAGGGGGCCGGAGGTATTCGTGGCGGCGTCTCCGATTCTCTCACGACGCCACGTCGATATCTGTCCGATCTTCAGGTTCGCGACCGTCCTGAGCTCGCTCTGTCGGTCCGCGCGTATGGCGGCGACCTGATGCCGGAAGGCCCAGAATCCCAAGGCTGCGAGCACGGCCGAAGCGGCAAGGAAGAGCGTTGCCAGGGGCCATCTGATCATGACCGTTTGCGTGTCCATTGCAGGACTCCGTGAGATGTCTTTCATACCTCACCGGGCGGCGGCCTCCGGTGGGCCGGTTGATGCGCATCGTTCTCGGGCTGGCGGCAGGTGTGCATCCTGAGCGCTTCAACGAGGGAGTCCAGCTTGACCGGCTTGCCCAGATACCCATTCATTCCCGCAGCCAGGAATTTCTCCCTGTCGCCGCTCATGGCGTAGGCCGTCAGGGCGATGACGGGGATGTCTTTCTTGGGCCCCAACTCGACGGAGGATCTGATCGCCTTCGTGGCCTCGATGCCGTCCATGACCGACATCTGGACATCCATGAGAATCACGTCGATAGCATTCTTTGCAAGCAGTTCAAGGGCCTGCCTGCCATTTTCGGCCACGGTCACAGCATGGCCGCATTTTTCCAGCAGGGACCTTATGGCGAAGACGTTGGACGAATCGTCCTCGGCCAGCAGCACGCGCAGTGTCCGGCCATGACCGTCCTTTCGCACGATGTCTTCATTTTGTCGCGGTTCACTGTCTTCGGGTAGCTTGAACGGAAGCATCACGTGAACCGCGGTGCCTTCTCCGGGCATGCTGTCCATGGTGATGTGGCCCCCCATAATGTCCACGATCCGGCGCACGATGGACAAGCCTAGGCCCGCGCCCTGGAATTTGCGCGTGTAGGAGTTTTCGACCTGGGAGAAGGGCTGGAAGAGTTCGTCGAGATGTTCGGCCGGGATGCCTATGCCCGTGTCGAACACACTAAAGAGCAAATGAACGAATCCTTTTTGGGAAGCTAGCGGGGTCAATTCAAGCTTGACCTCACCTCTGTCTGTGAATTTTACCGCGTTGCCAACGAGATTGAAAAGAATCTGGCGTAATCGCGATTCATCACCCAGCAGCGTGGCTGGACAAGTAGGATCGATGGACTGCTCCAAACGAAGTCCTTTGTTTCGTGCAGGAATGAGGAAAAGTTCAAGAACCGACTGGCAGAGGTCCGGCAGTTTGATTTCGTCTTCATGAAGAGTCATTTTACCGGCCTCGATGCGGGAAATATCGAGCAGATCCGACAGCAATCGGGTCAACCTGTCAGCCGAATTGATTGCCATGGAAACGAATTGATTCTGTTCGGCAGTGAGCGTGCTCATCTCCAGCAGCTGCATCATGGCCATGATGCCGTTCAATGGGGTGCGGATTTCATGGCTCATGTTGGCCAGAAAGGCGCTTTTGGCCTTGTTTGCCCCCTCAGCATCCTCTTTAGCCTGAATGAGGGCAAGCTCGTTCTGCTTTTGTTCAGATATGTCTTGGAAGGCTCCTTGGGCCCCGATAATCCTGCCTTCTTCATCTCGGACCGCTTCACCTGTGGTTCGGACCCATACGTGTTTCCCCTTCGCAGTGACAATCTGCATTTCCTCGTCATAGGGTGTGCCATGCTCGATGCACGCCCCGAAGACATCCTGGATTTTTCCGTGCCACTGAGGTGCGTAGAAATTAATTCCTTCTTCGACACTGGGAGAATACCCTTTTGGCATTTCATGAATAGCTGCAACCTGATCGGACCACTCGACTTTGTTCTGCGCTAGATTGACGATCCAGCCTCCAAAGCGGGCTAACCTCGCCGCTGTATCAAGCAAGACCTTGCTTTCTCGCAGCTTTTGTTCAGCCTGCATGCGGGTGAAGGCGATACCTATGCTGTTTCCGAGTTCCTCGCAAAATGAAATGAATTCAGGATTAAAAAAGCCCGGTCGATGATCAACCAGTTGCATCAGGCCGATGATCGTCCCCCCCGTGCGTAAAGGTATCAGGGCCAGCGATCTGGTCTGCATTTGAAAACAGTGCGGCCGGGTAAAGAGATTTTGTCCACCCGTGTGGTCTTTCGTATTTCGGATCGAGAGCAGTTCGTTGGTCCAGAAGCTGCCATTGGGCGAGAAAAGCGGGTGATCCACCGGATGCTTGCCACTGATAACCATACCGCACACGCAGTCGAGGAATGGGCTGCCATCGTCTTGGTGACGTCGGATCGAACCGTCCGCCTCAAGGATAAGGAGGCTCTCCTCCGGGGAGAACTTCTCTGGGCAACCCTCGCGAACATGATAGGGAAAGTCTTCCCCTTGTGGAAGGCGGATACCCACAGCCTCGATCGTACTGAATTTTTTTATTTCCTTGACGAGATCTCGAAGGAGGTCTCGCCATTCATTTGGGCGATTGAGAATACTCAGCACGCGCGCGTGCATAATCTGACGTCTTTCAGCGTGCTTGCGCTTCGTAATGTCGTGGGCCAGAACCAGTTCTGCATTTCGGTTGTCGAAAAGCAGCGTGTGGGACGTAATCTCGACATTGATTATGGAGCCATCCTTCCTGCGGTGGCGCCACTCACCCGCCTTGTCCAGTCCTTGGCTGACAGCGCTCACGTTTTCCAGCAGAGCAGGTATGTCCTCCTCTGGCCTTATTGTGTCGATGGTCGCTGCAAGGAACTCCTCGCGGCTATAACCGTAGTTCAAGATGGCCGCATCGTTCACTGCCAGAAAACGAAGAGTCTGGACATCGTAGACCCACATGGTGTGCGGGTTGGTTTCGAAAAGCTGGCGGTATCTGACCTCGCTCTCCCGTAGCGAGGACTCGGCGTCCTTGCGGGTCGTTACGTCCGTATGGGTTCCGCTCAAACGGGTGACTCGGCCGTCAGGACCTTGCGTTGAGGAACCCCGTCCAAGAATCCAGCGGTATGAGCCGTCCTTATGCTGCATCCGGTATTCCACCTCGAAGGACGGGATTTCGCCGCGTCGGCAGCGGTCGTTTTCCTCGATGACGCGTTCCAGATCCTCTGGATGTAAACGCTGGGACCATTGCTCGAAATCATTGGGGAGTTCCTCAGGGCTGAAGCCGATAATCTCCTTCCATCTGTCGGAGAAAAAAACGGTACCGCTGGCAACATCCCAGTCCCAGAACCCGTCGTTCGAACCCTTAAGAATGAGTGTGTAGCGTTCTTCGCTGGCCTTGAGTGCCTCGATGGCCCCTTGCTTTGCTGTGATGTCGCGAATGGCGGCTATGTGGACTGGGCGGCCCTGTTGGACAAAGAAACGGCCGGTTATCTCTACAGGAAAGGCACTCCCGTTTTTTCTGCGGTGGTAACGCAGAGGGATGTGCACAATTTGGCCAGGATCAGGTGATGGGGTTTGCGTGATGTGACTTGTCTGTTCGGGTTCAGAAGAGAGATCGACGTTGCGCATGGCCAGAAGTTCTTCGCGGCTGTAGCCATAGAGTGAGCACGCTGCTGAGTTGGCCGCAAGAATGCGTCCCGTCTGGTTGTCAATGAGAAAAATGGCGTCGGACTCCGCCTCAAAGAGTTGCCGGTAGTTCTCTTCGCTTTGACGCAGTGCCGCCTCACTTTTTTTACGTGTAGAAATGTCTCGAAGGAAAGCTACGAACATCCCCCCGGCAATGTCGAGCCATGTCGTCGAAATTTCGACATCGAAGGCGCTGCCGTCTTTGCGACGGTGTGTCGTTTCGAAAAGTTCCGTTCCGTTGCTTTTGACGAGTTGGAGTCGTTTATCAACTTCTTTTGGGCCATCATGCGCGTCTATGTCAGCAATGTGTCTTGATATAAGTTCCTGCCTTACGAAGCCCGACATGCGACAATATGCGCTGTTCACATCTTGGATGAAACCATCGAAGGAAACAAGCCAGAACCCGTCACGAGTGGTCTCCAGGATAGTGCTCAAGATTTGTTGTCTTTCCATGAAATCGTCCTCGAAATTCGGCTTCTGCTAGCTTTATTTCATATAATTCAAAATGTTAAATTTATGTCTTCGAGGCGGAAAACCAAGTTTTTTCGAATTTCAATTAGGATGTAAAATAGTTACATTGAAATTATGGAGAAGAAAAGGCTGTTTGTTAAACGCGTCTTAACTAGAAGTTGAGTATCCTGTCGGCACGTAGCACATGCTCATACAAAAACTTCATGTTTGAAAGCTTGACATGCTCAATCGCATCCACGCCGTGGATGCCTATGCACTTGCCTCAGGCGACGAGTACGCCCTCACTCAATGCAAAAAGCTTGGCCTGTTCAACGATGGGAAAGGTTTCGCTGTCGCCGGCGTAGAGGTCCACAGCCGGTCCATTCAAAAAAAGAGTCACGTCTTCCCCTTCGGTCAGCAGGAAGTTGCCGAACCTGACGGTGTTCCATTTGATCTCTGGGTCGGCGTTGGAAAGGATGAGAAGTATTTGCATTATTGCTCCATTTGTTAATTTTAAATCGGAATATTCGATAGGATGGCTACTGTAAACTCAGAAGTGGCTCAGTTTATTTGAACAGATTCGCCTGATTTTTAGGTGGAATCTCCGCCATTCTTACATCGCCATTTTTACCAGGGGCATCTGTTCGGC
>PHBE01000026.1 GCA_002841885.1 Deltaproteobacteria bacterium HGW-Deltaproteobacteria-18 | reverse complement strand
TGCTCCAACTCGCTATTTATTTGTCAAAGATCCTTTAGCCTTCCGGCAAGAGGAAACGTCTCTATCGACTCCCTCATCCACCGTCAAGCGCTTTCTTCATCTTTTTTTTCAATTCAACCTGCGAAATTTAATCCGCAAAGGCCGGTGACTTTCGTCTCGTGCGTTGCTGTTCCGCAGCGCAGAAAGAGGCTTCTATGTGGGAGGCAACCAGTTGTCAACCAAAATATGAAATTAATTTTATATTATTTAATTTCAGCTAGTTAAAGCGTTCAGAACTCCAGATGCCGAGGTGTTCTGGGGAACGGGATGACGTCACGGATATTGGCGATGCCCGTAACCAGCATCAGCAGCCTCTCAAAACCCATTCCGAATCCCGCGTGGGGGACTGATCCGAATCGGCGCAGGTCCAGATACCACCAGTATTCTTCCTTGGGCAGGCCGAGTTCCTCGATACGCCGTTCAAGAACGTCCAATCTCTCTTCCCTGGCGCTGCCGCCAATGAGCTCTCCGATTCGAGGGACAAGTACGTCCATCGCACCAACGGTTTTCCCGTCGTCGTTGAGGCGCATATAGAATGCCTTGATCTCTTTGGGGTAGTCGAAAACGATGACCGGCTGCTTGAAATGATCTTCGGTCAGATAGCGCTCGTGTTCGGTCTGCAGGTCAGTTCCGAAGTCCACCGGAAACTCAAAGGTGCGGGGAGCGCTCTTCAGGATGTTCACCGCCTCCGCGTACGGCAAGCGAATGAACGGCTTTTCAAGGATGTTCTCCAGCGTGGCGAAGAGACCCTTGTCCACAAAATTACCAAACAGCTCCAGATCGTCACGACAATTGTCCATAAGATGGGTGATCAGCCATTTGATGCAGTGCTCACCCAGGTCCATGTTGTCGCTCAAGTCGGCGAACGCCATCTCAGGCTCGATCATCCAGAACTCGGCGGCGTGTTTGGGCGTGTTGGAGTTCTCCGCTCGAAAGGTCGGGCCGAAAGTGTAAACCCGGCCCAACGCGCAAGCCAGATTCTCGGCAGCCAGCTGCCCAGAGACAGTGAGAGAAGCTTCCTTGCCGAAGAAATCCTGCTCGAAATCCGCCTTGCCGTTTTTCTTTGGGACATTGGCCAGATCAAGCGTGGTGATCTGAAACATTTCTCCGGCCCCCTCGCAGTCCGCCCCCGTGATGATGGGCGCGTGCACATGGAAAAAGCCCTGCTCGCGGAAAAACTGATGCACGCCAAAAGACAGTTCAGCACGGATTCGGTTCAGGGCGCCGTATTTGTTCGTGCGGGGCCTCAGATGTGCGATGGTGCGCAGGTATTCATCCGTGTGCCGCTTCTTCTGCAGTGGGTAGGAGGCGTCCGCTTCGCCCAGGACCTCAAGCTTTTGAACCTTCAGTTCCCACTTCTGCCCCTGTCCGGGCGATTCCACAAGGGCGCCGTTCAGACTGACCGCCGCGCCAGTGCCCACGCGGTCCATGAGATCAAAGCCGGAGGCATCCGCTGCGACGATGGCCTGCAGATTCTTCAGGCAGGAGCCGTCGTTGATCTCCAAAAACACGAACTCCTTGCTCTCGCGTTTGGTCCGCACCCAGCCCTTGACCACCAGGGATTCGACTTCCGCCTCGGACAACAAGATATCGGCCACTCTGATATTCTTCATTTTTCCTCTCAGATATTCGACGGCTAGAGCATGTCCATGGGATCGAGATCCACGGAAATGCGCACATTTTTTTCCTCGGCCAGCATTTTTCGCATCTGGGCGCAAACCCCCCTGATTGCCGGCCAGGAATCGGCCTTGAGCAAACATTGAAATCTTTTTCGCCCGCGCAGCACCGCCAGCGGTGCCGGAGCGGGTCCCAGGACCCGGACACCCGCCGCCGGACACACGACCCGGATGCGGCCAGCAAAGGTGTTCATCAGTTCCGCATCCGGCTGATCAAACGGAAGCGAGATCCTCACCAGGGCAAGCTTGACAAAGGGCGGATACCCCATGACCTGCCGCAAGGCGATCTCCCGCGCGAAAAAACCCTCGTAATCGTTCTCGCGTACGAACTGCCAGCAGTAGTGCCCAGGATTGCGGGTCTGGATAAGCACCCGGCCGTTCTTTTCCCCGCGACCTGCACGACCCGCGACCTGAACCAGCATCTGGAACGATCGTTCCGTAGCTCTGTAATCAGGAAGATTCAAGCCCAGATCGCCGTCCACGACCACCACCAAAGTCACGCCGGGAAAATGGTGCCCCTTGCTGAGCATCTGGGTCCCGACCAAAATCTGGGCCTCCTGCCGGGCAAAGGCCGCCAGGGTCTCCTGCATGGACCCGGCGCGGCGCGAAGTGTCCCGGTCCAGGCGCAGGATTTTGGTGTCCCGGGGCAAGTCGTCACGCAGAAATTCTTCGAGACGTTCCGTACCCGCCCCCAACGGCAAAAATTCGTTCCCCTTGCACCCAGGGCAAGACAAAGGAAAAAGCAGGGAGTGTCCGCAATAGTGGCAGAGCAATAGCTCGCGCCGCTTGTGCAGGGTCATGGACACCTGGCAATGCGGGCACTTGACGGGTTCGGAGCAGGTTTCGCAATAGAGCACGGGCGAGTAGCCGCGCCTGTTGTGCAGAATGATGACCTGCTCTCCGGCATGGACGGCCTCCACGAGGGCGTCGCGTACGGAGGTTGCGAAGGGACCGTGTTCCGGCGGTTCCACCCGCAGATCGACCAGCCTGACCTCCGGCAACCGGGCCTCGCCCACCCGATTTGGAAGGCGTTTCAGGGCGATGCCGCCATTTCTGGCCGCATGAAAGACCTTAACGTCCGGCGTAGCCGAACCCATGAGTAAAAGTCCGCCGCTGCGGGTGATCCGGCCGTATGCCAGTTCGCGGGCCTGATAAATGAGCCCTTCGTCCTGCTTGAAGGACGCGTCGTGTTCTTCATCCAGAATGACGAGACCGGGTTCGATCGGCAAAAAAAGGCTGGAGCGAGTGCCGACGACGATGGTCGGGGAAGGCTGCTCAGCCATCTCCATGAAGACTCTCTGCCGCTCGTTCGGACTCAGATAACCGTGAAACAGACGCACGCTGGCCTCGGGCAGAGCCTCACGCACATCCCTGTGGAGTTTGAGGGCGATGCCCACCTCCGGAGCAAGGAGCATGACATGCTTGCCAAGGCAAAGACAGCGCCTGGCCAACTCCAGATAGACCGCCGTCTTTCCGCTTCCGGTCACCCCGAAGAGAAGCGCCGAGCGCGGGGCCTCGTCCTTCAGCAGCCCCCAAAAATTATCCACGGCCTGCTGCTGTTCTTCCGTCAGGCTGAACGATTCGACCGCGGGAGCACAGACCTCGTCAGGCTGGAAATGGGCTTCGACCTCCCGGATCAATCCTTTTCGTCCAAGAACACGCAGGGGCTCGGATACGTTCTTTCCAAAATGCGCGTTCAGGGTCTTCGCGGAAGAGACGCCATGCACGTCCAGATAGCGCAGGACGTCAAGTTGAGCAGTCGCTTGCGGCCGCACCGGCCACGGGGGTTCCATGGTCAGGGAAAAGAGCCGCTCCTGCCTGCGCGTGCTGACATGAAGCGCAAGCCGGCCTTCCAGCCAGTCCCGGGCCAGTTCCGCACGTCCGTCTGCAGAGGTCAAATCTCCAAGACTCACGGCCTGATTCTCACGGGTTCTGAACAGTGGCAGATCACGAAGAGTTGCGGGCAGCACCCGTGCAAGGATCTTTCCTGCTGCGTCCATCTGGCGAACTGAGAGATCGCGGATGAAATCAAGATACCCGGCGCTGAAAAAAGGAGCCGTGTCCATGGGCCAGAGCACGTCCTTGCAGATGCAACCTTCGGGTGCAGGCACTTTTGCTTCCGTCAATATCCCGACCCGGAATGACTTGCCGAGGGGCACGACGACACGCCCTCCGACATGCCACATCTGCCGGGGCAGATCTTCCGGCAGGGCGTAAGTCAGCACGCTGTAAGGCGAGGAAAGAAGAAGGACGGAACAGAATTCGCGCATGGGCTCCTGAAAAAAAAGGAACGGGTTTCCCCGTTCCCTTGGTAAAGGCTGGCAGAACTCTAGCGGGAAGGAGGAATGAGCTCGCGCAGGCGGGCAATGAGATCGTAGCGCAGGTCCTCGTCCTGCAAGGCGAAATAGATATTGGCGGTCAGGTAGTCGACCCAGTCGCCGACATCAAAACGCTGTCCGCGCAACTTCACGGCCAAGAGCCGGTTGTCGCGCGCCATGGACTGCAGGGCGTCGGTGAGCTGAATCTCACCTGTGCCGTCAGGCTTCACCCCTTCCAGGTGGTCGAACACCTCCGGGGTCAGCACATAGCGGCCCACCAGTGCGAGTCTTGACGGCGCGCTTTCGATGGAAGGTTTTTCCTTGACCCCGCGAATCCTGTAGAGCCCCGGCGCAAATTCCTCGGCGTCGATGATACCGTATTTGCTGACCTTGTCACGGGGCACCTCCATCACTCCGACCACAGGCATGCGCTCATTCTTCCAGACCTCAAGAAGCTGGTTGATGCCGGGATCGCGGTTGAACATGAGATCGTCGCCGACCATGACCGCAAAGGGCTCGTCCTTGATGACCTCGCGGGCGCACAGCACCGCATGGCCAAGGCCCAACTGCTCCTTCTGGCGCACGACAATTATGTTGGCCATCATGGCGACCTTGCGCACTTCCGCGAGCAGATCCAGCTGGCCCTTGCGTTCCAGCAGTTGCTCAAGAGCGAGGTTGTAGTCGAAATGATCCTCGATAATGCGCTTGTTCTGGTTGTTGACGAAAACCACATCCGACAGGCCCGAAGCGATTGCTTCTTCCACTATATATTGAATGGAAGGCTTTCGGAACACCGGAAGAATTTCCTTGGGCACATTTTTGGTCGCCGGAAGTGATCTGGTTCCCCATCCTGCCACCGGAATGACAACTTTACGTACCTGCATGCATCGCTCCTTTTTTTAACCCACAAAGAAGAAGGTTGCCCCTTGCTTCTAAAAATTCTCTTGTCTTCAGGCCAGACCGGCTTCAACGGCCTCGGACAGGCTCGCGCACAGTTCGTCCACGAGGGCCTGATCCTGCGCCTCGACCATGATCCGGGCCAGGGTCTCCGTGCCGGAATAGCGCAGCAGGACGCGTCCGGTGCGTCCCAGTCTGTCTTCGGCATGCCGGACCGCGTCCTTGATGATCGGAACCTTGTCGAAGGGGATTTTTTTCTTCACCTTCAGATTCACGAGCTTTTGCGGATAAGGGGTCAGCAGACCCGCGATCTCCGAGATGGGCTTCTGCCTGCCGACCATGATGCTCAGTAGCTGAAGGGCCGCCAAAGTCCCGTCGCCCGTGGTCGAATGCCTCATGAAGACCAGATGCCCGGATTGTTCTCCGCCAAGAACATAGCCGCCCTTGCGCATTTCCTCAACGACGTATCTGTCCCCGACCTTGGTTCTGAGCAGCCGCCCGCCGCGCTCCTGCATGAAAACCTCAAGGGCCATGTTGCTCATGACCGTGGACACCAGCGTGTTCCCGGCAAGCGTGTCCCGCGCCATCATCTCGTCCGCGCACACGGCCATGATCTGATCTCCGTCCAGAATGGTGCCATACTCGTCGACAACGATGAGCCGGTCCGCATCCCCGTCCAGAGCCAGGCCGATGTCCGCCCTGTGTTCGCGGACCTTGGCGGCGAGCACCTCGGGATGCAGGGAACCGCAGCCCTTGTTGATGTTGAGCCCGTCCGGCTCGATGCCAAGAGTGATGACCCGCGCTCCGAGCTCTTCAAAAATCAGCGGCGCCACACGGTAGGCCGCGCCGTGCGCGCAATCAAGCACTATCGTGAGCCCGTCGAGGGTCATGCCCGCCGGAAAGCTGTGTTTGAGTTCGACGATATATCGCCCGGGGCTGTCCTGAATTTTCCTGGCCCGCCCGACCTGATCATGGTCAGGACATTTCCAGGAAAAATCGGGGCTGGTCACCATGGCAGCTATTTCATCCTCCACCTTGTCGGCCAGCTTGAAACCGTGCTTGTCAAAAAACTTGATGCCGTTGTCCATGTACGGATTGTGCGAGGCCGAAATGACTACGCCCAGATCGGCGCGCATGTTGCGGGTCAGAAAGCTGATGGCCGGAGTGGGCAGCGGGCCGACCAGAAAAACATCCATTCCGGCCGCGCAGAATCCCGAGGTCAGGGCCGACTCAAAGACATAGCCCGAGAGCCTCGTGTCCTTGCCAATGACTACCCGGTGCCGCTTGTTGCCGTTTCTGAAATACTGCCCGGCGGCAAGCCCGAGACGCAGCACCAGCTCCGGCTGCATGGGATGGCTGTTGACCCGTCCGCGAATTCCATCAGTTCCAAAAAGTCTGCCCATCCACCCTCCAATTACGGAACAAATTCGTCATTGCGTTGCACCACTATCTCGATTTCCTCGGGCTTGGCTTCCAGAATCCTCACCCCTTCGGGAAAACGGGGCACCGGCGCGATTACGCTCTGCCCGATGGCCGGGTTCGAGCCCGGGTCGACCATCAGGTGCAGACTCTCACGCCAATCCTTGTCTTTCAAAAGCCGCACCGGAATCTCAAGCTTGATGCGCACGAACTTGGGCTCGAACGTATAGCTGAAAGTTTCGTAGCGCACCGGTTCCAGATTCATCTTGACCCAAAGCTCCTGGGTCGTGAGACCAAACTGCAATTCGTAACTGACCGAGGACACCGGAGTACGCACGTCCTTGGGCATGAGCAGGCGAGTGCGGCCCGAAGCGGTAAGGCTCTCGTCGGGAGAGATCTGGACCAGGGCTGTCGAGATGCTGTCCACCGACTCGAGCGTGCTCGCGAAACCCGTGACCGTGATCGTTTCGGGAAAGACCGTGGCGTTCCTGAACTGTACATCATCACCGGGCAGACCCGTCCAGTCAAGCTTCACGGGCACATTCTTGGAGACCACGACATCGGCCACAAGTTCGAGCCGCGTGGGGCTGATCTCCACGACCTCCACCGCCGAGGTGATGGTCATGCTTTCCGGCACCAGGGGGATGACGTTGGTCCCGACATTGATCTTGCCCAGGTCAAGTTTGTAGGCCAGGCGGCCGACGTTCAAGGAGCGGACCTGGTTGCTTGTGCCCCTGATGCGGACCTGAAGCTTGCTGACCAGGCCGGAGGTGATCTCCATGCGCGGAGGCAGATTCACAAACTCAAGGGGGACCTCAAGCCATGTCTCGACCTTTTCCTGACCGGAAACCACATACCAGCAGGCCAGGGCCAGCAGAATGGCCAGAACTCTGTATTGCCAATTATTCCACATTATTTCCTCAACGCAGCGGCAAGGACTTTTTTCAATCGGACTTCGTTTAAGCTGCTGGTAATCCGACCTCCCACAGCCAGGGAAATACTGCCCCGCTCCTCGGATACAATAAGCGCCACGGCGTCCGTCTCCTCGGTCACGCCGATGGCGGCGCGATGCCGGGTACCCAGGGACGACTCATGCTTGAGGCCGACGGCCAAAGGCAAAATACATGCTGCCGCCTCTACCCGGTTGTCACGGATAATGACCGCCCCGTCATGCAGTGGGGTGTCGGGATGAAAAATCGTCAGCAGCAAATCCTTGCTGAACGCCGCATGCAACTCGATGCCCCCCGAAACCACGTCACCCATGGGGATGTTGCGCTCGATGACGATCAGCGCACCGGTCTTGTTCTTGGCCATGTGCACCAGCGCGAGGATCAGTTCGTCTAGAACGGCGGTCTGCACCGAGTCCTTCTTGAAAATGGTGGTCGCCCCCATGACCGCCAGCGCCTTGCGGATATCACGCCTGAAAAGGATGATGACCACAAGGAAGATGGAGCCAAGGAAATTACCGAGCAGCCAGTTCAGGGTGTACAGTCCGAACTGACCAGCGGCGAAATACGTCACGATTATGAGAAGAAGCCCGTAGATGACCGAGACTGCCCGGGTGCCCTTGATCAGCAGAATTATCCGGAAAAAAATATAGCCCACGAGCAGGATATCGAGGATATCCCGCCAGTTGATCTGCAGATTGCCTACGGTAAAACTCAGCACCCTTGTTCTCCCGAAGTTCCCTTCCCCAGCATGTGGACAACGGTCAGACCGTCACGAATTTCGCGTACCTCATGCACCCTGTGGATGCGCACGCCCTTCCCGTAAAGCGCAACGGTCGCGGCCAGCGTGGCCGCGTTGCGCTCCCGCCCCTGGCGGCCAAGCAGCCCTCCCCACAGGGATTTGTTGGAAAGCGCCATGTACACAGGTCGGCCGAATTCAAATAATTTACAGATATTTTTCAATATTTCAAGATTATGTTCAACCGTCTTGCCAAATCCGATGCCGGGATCAAGGACGATTCTGGACTCGGGCACCCCTGAACGCACCAGGATTTCGAGCTTTGCGGCAAAAAACCGCATGATCTCGGCCACCACGTCATCGTACCTGGGTTCGACCTGCATCGAACGGGGACGGCCGAGGCTGTGCATGAGGACGTAGCCGGGATGATAATCCCCTACGACCTGCAGGAGTTCCGGGTCCACCTCCATGGCCGAGACGTCGTTGAGGATCAGGGCCCCGGCGTCTAGGCACGCCCTGGCCACGCTGGCCTTGGTGCTGTCCACGGAAAGCACGGCGTCCGGCCTGACCGCGAGAATCCCGCGCACGACAGGCAATACCCGAGCCAGCTCCGTGTCCGCAGAGACAGGCTCGGAAAAAGGGCGGGTGCTCTCCCCGCCTATGTCGATGATGTCCGCCCCTTCATCGATGAGGGCAAGTCCCTTGGCCACGGCGGCATCAACATCGGCGGCCTGACCGCCGTCATAAAAAGAATCGGGCGTGACGTTCAGGATGCCCACAACAAAAAAGGGGGCAGGACCCAAGGTCCTCCCCCTGCACACATCCCAGGAGACCGTATTCAATCTCTCCGGGTTCATGGTTTATTCTCCCGCCTTGTCGCCGCTGTTCTCCTCGTCCAGGGTGAACCCCTCATCCGGCGAGTCACCTTCGGCTGCCGGAGCCTCCGGCGCGGACGCCTGCTTCACGCCGTTCTGGACCGGAGCCAGGGTCTCTCCCTTGATGATCCTTCCGACCTCCTCGCCGGTCAGGGTCTCGCGATCGATGAGCGCCAGGGACAGGGAGTGCAGCAATTCGACATTGTCCTGCAGGATGGTCTTGGCGCGGCCGTAAGCGTCTCCCAGAATCCGCTTGACCTCCAGGTCGATGAGCTTGGCCGTCTCGTCGCTGTAGTCCTTGATGTGGGCCATGTCGCGGCCCAAAAAGACCTCATCGTCCTTCTTGCCCAGCGCCATGGGGCCGAACTCCTCGCTCATGCCCCACTCGCAGACCATGCGCCTGGCCATGGCCGTGGCGCGCTCGATGTCGTTGCCGGCACCGGTAGTGATGGAATTGAAGACCAGCTCCTCTGCGGCCCTGCCGCCGAAAAGCACGGCCAGATTGTTCTGCAGGTACGTCTTGGAGTACGTATGCCGGTCGTCCACGGGCAGCTGCATGGTCACGCCCAGAGCCCGGCCGCGAGGGATGATGGACACCTTGTGAATGGGGTCCGTGCCGGGCAGGAACTGTGCGACCAGAGTGTGACCAGCCTCGTGGTAGGCGGTGGTCTTCTTCTCTTCGTCGCTCAAAATCATGGAGCGCCGTTCCTTGCCCATCATGACCTTGTCCTTGGCTTCCTCGAAGTCGATCATGGTGACCAGGTCCTGACTCAGCTTGGCCGCATGCAGAGCCGCCTCGTTGACCAGATTCTCGAGATCCGCGCCGGAAAAACCGGGTGTTCCCCGCGCCAGCACTTCCAGATCAACCTCCTTCGACAAGGGGGTCTTGCGGGTGTGCACTTCGAGGATGCGCTTGCGGCCCCGCAAATCCGGATTGGGCACCACGACCTGACGATCGAAACGGCCGGGACGCAGCAGTGCCGGATCAAGCACGTCCGGACGGTTGGTGGCCGCGATCAGAATGACGCCTTCGTTTGATTCGAATCCGTCCATCTCCACAAGCATGGCATTGAGGGTCTGCTCGCGCTCGTCATGTCCGCCGCCAAGGCCTGCGCCGCGCTGACGGCCCACGGCATCGATTTCATCGATGAAGATGAGGCAGGGGGCGTTCTTCTTGCCCTGGATGAACAGGTCGCGCACCCGGGCGGCACCGACACCGACGAACATTTCCACAAAGTCGGAGCCGGAGATGGAGAAAAAGGGCACACCTGCTTCGCCGGCCACGGCCCTGGCCAGCAGGGTTTTGCCCGTGCCGGGACCTCCCACCAGCAGCACACCCTTGGGGATGCGGCCGCCGAGCCGTGTAAATTTCTTGGGATTGCTCAGAAAATCGACAATCTCCTGCAACTCCTCCTTGGCTTCGTCCACACCGGCAACATCCGCGAAAGTCACCTTGGTTTCTTCCTGAGTGACCAACTTGGCTCGCGATCTGCCAAAGGACATGGCCTTTCCACCGCCGCCCTGCATCTGACGCATGAAAAAAATCCACACGCCGATAAGGAGCAGCATCGGGAACCAGGAGATGAGCACGGTCATGTACCAAGGGGCATCTTCCTGCGGCTCGGCCTTGACCTGCACGTTGTTCTTGACCAGCGTGTCGACCAGGGTCGGATCATCGGGAGCGTAAGAAGTGAACCTCTGATCATCGACCATGACTCCGGAGATGCGGGATCCCTGAATCTTGACGCTGGCCACCTCACCCTGGCGAACCTTGTTCAGAAATTGCGTGTAATTGAGGTCATTGGGCGACACCGGTGGCTGATTGAACAGATTGAACAGAACAATCATCACCATGCAGATCCCGGCCCAAAGAACCAGATTCTTGGAAAAACTATTCAAATGAAAAAACCTCCATAAGCCGAGTTGGAAAGCTTTCCTCCCACCGACCATTTTGCTTCATATAACGAACGAACCCGAAGCTGAACAAGGAATCATTGTTAAGGTCAGTTTGCAGAATGACAAGAAAATTTTCATCAAAAAAAAGCTTTTTTAAAAGGTTTCCGGAAAAACTTGATCATTGCCCAGTGCATTGATAGATACGTGCCTCCTTGAGGGGGAAGCGTATCGTCACCGGTGTGGCGCCCGGTCTTCAAAACCGGTGGAAGGTCGAGAGGTCTTCGGTAGGTTCGACTCCTATACGCTTCCGCCAAGCCAACACAACTACCCGGATATATTCCGGGTTTTTTTGTACCCGGAGGCAAAAGCGGCCAATGCACCCTGAACTTGGACCATTTTTGGACCATGGCCAGGGCCGGAGGCTCAATGTCTTTCATCGTTCAGCATGGGTCAACATGGCATTTTCGATGGCGTGATGCCGGTGGCGTGACCTACAAAATTTCATTGCGAACAGGCAACAAGCGGAAAGCTGGATTGCTGGCAAGCAAACTTCATTCGCTCGTGGCCAGGGAGGCAAAACTAGGCATGGATGAAAACAGACTACGCCGGGCACTGACCCTCTATCGTGATGCTCTTTTGAATGCCGATGACCAAAAACGATGGACGGATTATGAGCCATGGGCAGATGTTCCACGTTCTCATCTTCCCCCCAATGAACCGTATGATGACATCCTGCATGATGAACTAACCCTGGCCATCAAGAACAAAGACTTTGACTTTCTGTCAGGACTGGACGGTCAATTCAACGAGCTGACCGGCATCGACATTACTGATTTGCCAGGGCCGGAAGCCAACAAGGTGAGATACTTGGCGGCCAAGGAGTTATGCCGGGTCATGGAAATTCAGCGACTTCGCAAGACCGGTAACCACGGCCTGGAACTTCTCATGCTCAGTGCTTACAGTGGCGGCATTACCGGAACATCAGCCCCGACAATGGAGTGCAAGCCGTCCATTGCCCTGAGTGCTGCCATTATTGCTTGGGAAAAGGTCTTGCGGAAGGAAGGCAAGGTCAAATCGACACTCACCAAGTATCTTGCCTGTGCTCGTGAGTTCTTGGAACTGACCAGTGATCTGGACGTAATCGACATTACCAAGACCCATTGCCGGAACTATCGGGAGGCATTGCAAAAACTTCCGGCCAAATACGTACAGAAGTTTCCCGGCAAGACTATAGCCCAACTCCTACGAATGGAGCACAAGTCGGACACGCTATGCGCTCCACGTGCTGTCAACGATAAACTGAACTGCGTGAAGCTGTTTTTCGCGTGGGCCGTGGACCAAGGGCACCTAGACGTCAGCCCCATGACCGATATTCAGCCGGTCAAAGCCTCAAAAAATAACACAGGGATATATGCACCGTTTACCCGGACGGACCTGGAAAACATGTTCGGGTCTGATTACCTGGAGCACACAAAGAGTGATTCCTGGAAGTTTTGGATACCTCTCCTAGCTTTGTTCACAGGTGCCCGGCAATCTGAACTTGCGCAACTCAAAGTATCTGACGTGACGCTGATTGACGGCGTTTGGTGCATTCACATCAAGACCGACGAAGACCTGGAAACTCGGGTGAAAACCGAAGCGGGAATTAGGACGGTCCCGGTTCATCAGTTCATAGTCGAGATATTGCACTTTCCTGAGTTTCTGGAATCAAGGCATGCTGCCGGAAAAACCATGCTCTTTGACATCGACCGGAAGCTACCTTCTGACTATGGAAAAAGCGTTTCCCAATGGTTTCACAAGGTTTTTCTGCCGAAAATCCAGCTGGAAGCCTCTCCCAGGGGAACCAAAAAGAAATTTCACAGCTTTCGTTCCACGGTCTGCACATGTCTGAAACATGCACGCGTTCCGGGGCGTCTGGCAGCACAAGCCATCGGGCATATTCCGCCCAATATCGCCGGGGATTGGATTGATGGACACTCCATGACCTACGACTATTACGCTGGAGGCTACCCGATTCCCGATATATACGGGGAGGTTACTTGCAAGATTGATTACAAAATCAACCTTGGCCACCTAGCAACTAGCCCTTGGACAGGTGCTTGTGTTGTTTCTAGCGCGGCCAGAGTCAAGCGGAAACGCAAATTTAAGAACCTAAAATAACGGAAGATTTTAAAATTTGAATCCTAATGCCCTCTGCCAGGCTGAGATGACCTACGGTCGAAAAATTCGCCCTCACCTTGGAGAGCCAACTTCCGAGGCTCCTGGCCCCCAATCTTGGCCGGGAGAAAGAAGCTCTATCCCAGGAACTGGGATTCACGCTGTCCCAGCTCCTAGGATAGAGTTGAAATTCTCATATTTGGGGCGTCTCTGCTTTCCGCGTCCAGCATTCTCAACGGGCCTGGCGCTGTTTGGATTTCTCACCCCACGATCTGTCCGGCCAGGACTTGCCTTGTCACTGTAACCGCCTCGTCTGTGCACGGGCGGAGGCGTGGTAAAACCACGCAACGTATCTATACTTTCAATTTTCGAATATTCATCTGTCAAAGAGCGGCAGCCCAATATACTTGTGACTTTGAACATATTCCGCCCGCAATGTCAAGGAATATGTTGATTTACATGAGTATTTTGTCAATCACATGCTTAATATTCGGCAGATTAGCTCCTCCGTTTTTTCTTTAGATTCGAAGATATTCTGCAAGAATTTCTTATGGGCGTCTGCTTCTTCGTGAGCCTGAAAATATGTCTTACATATATCTGAATTTAACATGTCTGCATGTTTCCATGTTAGACAACAGTCTTCCAGGACAATAATGCAATAGTCTTTTGTGACGTATACCCCGTTTCCTGCGTCATAACATTTTTCAAGGTTGCAGAACCACGTAAGGTCTTTTGTGGTTGATTTCGATAACTTTCCTGCTCGTAGCATATCAAACTCCTTGTTGATACTGTTTTGCATTATTAAGGTCGTCGGCCAGGATGAGCTGGAAGCGTGTCCTCGGCTCTTCCGGTATGAAGAAGCGAAAAACGTCGCTCCGCGTCCTGGAAGCGATCCTGGAGCGCTTGGCAGGGCTTGTGAGAGGCGGTTGACTCGTCTTGGCCAGGTAGGACGCCACGCGGAAGGCCTTCCGGAATTCCTCCTGCGTCTGCCCGATCTGAAAGCGGAACGGCTTGTGGTTGTTCCGACGCCAGATGATGCGGCATGAATCGGGCAGTTCGTGGGCCTTCTGGACCTTCTTCCACATTCTGTTCACCATGCTCGGATAATCCAACTTGTTTTCATCGAACCAAAGCACGCCGTGGAAGTGGTTACCCCTCTGTCCCTCAACGAATTCGGCCACGATCATGTAGTGGATCTTCGTTTTTCTTCGTCCTGCCTGATCTTGAAGCCGCGCCATGAGGTCTTGTAGGGCAACCTGTGGCGTCCCTGCCTCCCAATCTGCTCTGATCATAACCGCCGAAGTCCCGAACTCCAGGACAGCCGGGCTATGCCTTTCGTGCAGGGCCTGAAGGATCTCACGATTAAGGGGGCTACTGTCGGAGTCCACATTGACGGGCAATCCTCGGTAGCTCTGCTCTTCGTGAAGGATCAGTTTGGAGTGTCTGGAATAAGCATAGGTAGCATAGGTTTCTATGGACACTTTCGACGGGGCCGGAAGCCCCGTGGCCGCAAGGATTCCTGAATGTCCGTGTTCAGTATAACCCGATAATTCTGTCCTGATCGTCATGCGTTTGAAGCCCTCCGCAAAGCCTGTTCCCGGCGCTTGGCCTCGGCTTCCCATTTCGCGGCCAACTCGGCGTCATTCTTGAATACCTGCCCTTGAAGGGTCAGATTATTGTGTTCCGGCAACCACGGGTTATTAGTGGGCGGCGTCCATTTCGGTCCAGCGGGTCGGAGCAGGATGGCGCTTTCCGGATCTGACTTGATCCTGGCCAAGATGCTACTGAGGTCAAGCCCTGACGGATAGCGTTGTTCTGGGTCATAGTGCGTCTGAAAGGCTCCGGTTTCCGCGTTCGCACCGAAGTTATGGTCCGCGATAATGACGTCGGCCAACAATTCGAAATTCGGGCAGTCCTTCGCGTCGGGATGCCCCTTCAGCTCGGCAACGAGCACCTGGTGGGCAGCGGCCACCAAGGCCTCGGCTTGCGCCTTATTGGCTCTCTGTAACTCTTCAATCTTCTTTTCTGTCATCTTCTTTTTCTCCTTTTCCATCGTTGTATAATTTTGACCTCATGTTTTTAAGTATATCAACAAGATCGTCCAAAGCGGTCTTATCTTCTTTATCTTGATCTCGTTCTAAAGAAGCATGAGACTCTAGTGAAGCCCAAACTTGCGCGATATAACCGGCTTGCTTTATATTTTTTGCCTTTTTTGCCTGAAAGAACAATTCTTCTAATTCTTGCTGCATCGATAGTGCACCGTTAATTTTCGGCTGTTTTTTTTTAGCCATAAGCCTCCGATTTTGCCCATTTGGGCGGGTTAAAGGTTGCGCGCCGGGCCGATCCCCGGCAAAAGACATAGCTCTGCCAATTGCAAATCCCTTCGGACGGAAGAAACTTGCATTTGGCATTAGTGGATCACTCTGTAGACCCTGATGCATTTGAAGTTGGATTCCAAATGCACTAGAGCCATTTATAGTCTAGTATTGCAAAAAAAGTCAAGGATTTTTACATTTCGTGACGACTGTAGCTACGGGGGGGGGCGGTAACGGATAACACCCTGCATCATGTCACGGCGGATCTGGGGGAGCTGGTGCGGGACTCGTTCCGAATGGCCAGGTGGAAGCCTGGCCATGGATCACTTCTTGCGATCGTCCAAACAGCGCTGGACAGTGGATAGGCTACAGCCAATCTGCTCCGCTATCTTCCGGAACGGCACGCCTTCTTCACGCAACGCCTTGACCTTTTCCCGGTCAACGGTCTGCTTCCTGCCGCCCTTGCCGTGACCATAACGCCCTGCGGCCTTGGCCTTCTCAATGCCTTCTCTCTGACGTTCGCGGATGATGTTCCGTTCAAACTCCGCGAAAGAGCCAAGCACTTGGAAAAGGAGCTTGGCGAAAGGATCTTGTGTACCGTGGTTCTGAAAGGTCAGTCCTTCCTTGAAAAACTTCACGGTCACGCCCTTGACCAGCAAGGAGTCGATCAAGGACTGGAGATCCTGAAGGCTACGAGCAAGGCGGTCGATGCTGTGAACGTGGAGCGTGTCACCGTCTCGCAGGTATTCAAGACATTCCTTCAGGGCTGGACGGTTGGTGTCCTTCCCGCTGGTCTTGTCCTCGAAAGTTTTGTCGAAGGTGACGCCTGCGTTTGCAAGCTGACGGTCGGTGTGTTGATCAGTGGAAGAAACGCGGACGTAAGCGATATTCGACATGGTCTTGACCTCTCTCTTTTGGGTTGATCGTCTCTCGTTGACTCAATATGTACCCGTTTCAGATCTAGATGTCAATTTTTTATGTATCTAAAATTCAGAATCTCCAGGTTTTGGGTACGCTTTTTTGTACCCGTTTTTGTACGCGCTACGGGTATACCTTTATGGGTACGGATAAGACTAATTCGCTTAAGAAGATTCATTGTCCGGACTGGGCCGAAGATGCCGGAGACGCGTTGGCCCTGGCCTCCTGCCACCTGAACCATTTTCGGCTGATGCCCGCCGTCAGCGCCGGTCAGGCCACTGGTCAAGACGGGTCAACTTCTCTATGTTATCTTCACGGTGCTCTACAGCTGTCGAAAAGTCGAACAATTGCAGAGAGATGATAAAAGCATAAAAAGATGGGTATTATGATGCTGCTGAAGGGGAGCCAGAGGGAACGTGCGTGCAGAGTTGGCCGTTCGCATAAAGTTGACAGATGATCTAGAAACGCTCCATCATGGCGTCATCGAAACTGGAATTTTTGGCAGAGGAAAAAAAAGACCCGAAAAATTCGGGTCTTTAACGAAATTGAGTAATCCCAACTTCGCAGCGTGGAAGCTTTGAAATACGGGGATATTCAATTTCGTGTCAACACGAATCTGTTGTCCACGAGGTGACAATGAGTGATCTCCGGATGGTTTTATGGGCATTGGGCATTACGTTATTGGTTGGAGTCTTGTTTGGTGTAATGCTCGAAAATAACTCAATAACTCTCTTACTGTTCAAATCCTAGGGCGGGGCTTCGGCCCCCCCCTTTATTTTCCATTCGACTGCGCCCATGACCTCACCTCTGGGTGAGTTCATCCGCCAGGGCCTTAAAGGCATCACCGCAAAAGGGAGTCTTCTCGCCCTGATCTTCCATCTGCTATTTTTCAGATTTTACGTTTGGGCCATCCTGTCCAAACAATGCCCGGAAATTCTTTTCGCTCTCTGCTTCAGCCGTCCAAATATCCAGGATTTCCCTCTTTGAAACATTCATTCTTATCAAAAGCGAAGCCAACAACCGATTTGTCCTATTCGTGTTTCGCCAGATAATTAGTGGAGCAATCATAAGAGAGATTGACAACACTAATGAGCAAATCCCCACTATCAACATTATTACCGAGACTCCTCCCGCGTAATCCATCGAGGGCTCCTCCATTTTGTTGAGTAAACTCTATTATAACACAGTTTCTCACCGCCCTTATCCATTGGCGACCGTAAGACGCAACAACATCTTTTTAACTCGCAAACGTTCCAACCTGGAGGCATGTCATACACTCGAACCTTATTTGAGCCATTGCCATTGATGGATGTCATGTGCATAATGACTTCGGACCATTTTCGGACCATCAACCAAATGGCCGCATAACCATTTCGGGAAGTTAATCTCTGATAGCGGAAGCGCAGTTACGTCCTATACGCTTCCGCCAAGGATCTCATCAAACAGCCCCTGCCTTTCGTTTTGCCGTCTTCGCTCTTTAGGCTCCAAACTCCAAAATCATTGCCGGCCGTCACACCATATCGCCAGGCAGAACGCTCCATGTTGCGCGTTTGCCGACGTCCAGGCTTCCGATTTCCGTGTCAATGCCAAGCAACCTGGCCGGATTGCGGGTCGCAAGGGCAAGGAGATCCGCCAGCGGCACGGACGCGGGCAGAAGCGCCCGCACTGCGCGCAGCTCCTGCCACAGGTCAAGGTCCGGGGCCGACGCCAAGGAATCCGTGCCCAGGCACAAGGGGACTTTCGACGCGTGCAAGGCGGCCACAGGAGCATCCCCCACCCCTATCCATCTGTTGCTGCGGGGGCACAGACAGACGCAGGCACCGCTTGTGGCCAGGGTCTCCACATCGTTTTCATCCAGCTGCACGCAATGCACGGCCAAGGTCTGTCCGTCCAGAAGCCCAAGTTCATGTGCGAAGCCCACGGCGCTGAGGCCCGGCGGGACAAAACCCTTGGGCAGGATGCGGCGTGCGCGGAGAAAATCTGCAAACTCGCCGCTGCCGGTTCTGAAAAGTTCGTTCTCTCCCGGCGCTTCGGCCAGGTGCAGGCTGAAAGGAAGACCCTGCGACATGCACCATTGCTTGATGGTCCGGGCCAGGCCCTGCTCCGTGGAGTACAGGGAGTGCACTCCCGGACTCCAGTCTCCGGGCAGTGACCCGGGACGAAACTCGCGGCCTCGACCAGAAAATTCGTGGAAAAGAAAGCCGCCCAGCCCCTGTCTCTCCAGTACGCGCCGCACCATGCCGAACTCGCGCCCGACCACGTCGGCCACATGGCAGGTCCCGCTTGCGCGCGCAGCAGCCACAGCCAGCTCCAAGTCCGCTTCCGTCACCCTGCTTTCACGCATAGCGGCAAAGAGTGTGTCCGCCCAGACCGAAAAGCCCTGGCCGGCGGGCACCCGCCCTGCCAGATGCGACAACTCCAGATGTGCATGGGCGTTGATGAGTCCGGGCACGACCGTGACCGCCCCCAGATCGCGGCGCACGCCTTCCGCAGCCACCTCACGCCAGGCCCCAATGGCCAGGATGCGCCCCTCCCGGACCAGGATTCCTCCATCCAAAATCTCCGGGCAGTCCGGGTTCATGGTCAATATGCGCGCGGCCCGGAACGCTTCGGTCATGCCCGCCTACCTGCTGTATCGGGCGATGCATAAAAAAAGAGGCGGCCAGGCCGCCTCGGTTCAAAACTGAGCAAAACTGGGCTACTCATAAATCTTGTCAGCGTCCTTTTTGACTTCTGCAGGAACAGCCACGCCGATCTTCCTTGCGGCCCCGAGGTTGAGATGCAGTATCAACTCCTGCTGAGTCTCCACGGGAGTGACCGATGGAAAAGAGCCATCGACCATGATGCGTTTGGCCATGAGACCGGTCTGATATCCGTGCTGATAGTAATCGAACGCCAGCGCGGCCACGGTGCCTCGTTTCACTGAATCAACATCGGCGGAAAACAGCGGCATTTTCTCCTGCTGGCAAACCTTGATCACGGATTCCAGGGAGGAGATGACCGTGTTGTCCGTCGGCAGGTAGACTGCGTCAACCTTTCCGACCAGCGCCTTGGCTGCCTGATAGACGTCACTGGTCTTGGCCACTGTCGCCTCCACCACTTCGAAACCGGCCTTGAGTCCTTCGGCCTTGACCATGGCAACGGTGGTTTTGGAATTGGCTTCGCCAGCGTTGTAGATCACTCCGAGCTTCTTGAGATCGGGGTAGAAGCGGCGCAGCATGGCCATATGCTGGCCCACGGGCAGCATGTCGGACACTCCGGTAATGTTCTTGCCCGGTTTCTCCAGATCATCGACCAGCCCCGCGCCCACCGGGTCGGTGATGGCCGTGAACAAAAGCGGGCTTCCAGCCAGGATCGGCGATTTTTTGGTGGCCAAGGCACAAGCCTGGGCCGAGGGGGTGGCAATGGCCAGCACCAGGTCGGGCTTTTCACCGGCGATCTGGGCCGCGATCTGGTTGGCCGTAGCCATGTTGGCCTGGGCATTGTGCACGGAGTAAACCGCGTCCAACCCCTGCGCCTTGAGGCTGTCCTTGAAACCCTTCAGGACAGCGTCAAGCGACGGATGCTCGACAAACTGGCTCACGGAAATGTTGTATGTCCTGGCAAAACCGGGACAGGCCATGGCCAGCACAAGCAACCCTGTCAAAAAAAACTTCTTCATATGTGCGTCCTCGCTCGATTGAAAGTCTAGCTGATGCGAAACATCTGCACGAGCCCTTTAAGCTGTTCCGAGAGGGCGCGCAACTCCTCTGCGTGCTCCCGAACCGTTTCGCCATTGCGGCTCATGTTCGATGCCGAGTTGCTGACCTCAGCGATCTGGACGGTAATCTCCCCGGCAACTCCGGAAGTCTGGGTCACGTTGTGATTGACCTCGTCAAGACCCTGCGAGGCCTGACCGATATTCTGCGCTATGTCGCGGGTGGTCGTGGACTGCTCCTCCACGGCGGCCGCGATGGTGGCCACGATGGAGTCGATGTCCGTGATGACCCGGGTGATTTCGCCGATCCGCCCGATGGTCTGATCCGTGGCGCCCTGGATTCCGCTGATCTTGCTGCGGATTTCATCCGTAGCTGTCGCCGTCTGATTGGCCAGTTCCTTGATCTCATTGGCCACGACCGCAAATCCCCGCCCGGCCTCGCCAGCCCTGGCGGCTTCGATGGTGGCGTTGAGCGCCAGCAGGTTCGTCTGGGAGGAGATGGCCGTGATCGTTTGCGTCACGGAGTTGATTTCGCTGGCCACAGCTCCAAGGCGATCCACATCAATCGAGGTGGCCTGCGCCGTGCTCACGGCCTGGGCGGTTATATCCCTGGCCCGGCCGGTGCTCCTGGAGATCTCTTCGATGGTGGCGCTCATTTCCTCGGATGCGGCTGCAACAGTGGATATGTTGACCGTAGCCTGTTCGGTGGCAGCTGCCACTGAACGCATGTTCTGGCTCATCTCCTCGGCGGCGGCAGCCACGCTGTTGGAACGGCCCTGATTGTCCCTGGCCACTTCGGCCACGGTTTCGGATACCGCCGTCAGTTGCCCGGAGGCGTCGGCCAACGTGCCGACTCCGGAGATGATCTCGCGCATCATGGCGCCCATGTTCTCAGTCATTGTGTTCACGCTCTGCGCCAACTGCCCGATCTGATCCCGGCTTTTGGTCTCCACCCGAACCGTCAAATCTCCCTTGCTTATCATTTCAGTGGCCTGCGCCACTGCCTGGACAGGCTTGAAGATCGCCAGCCGCATGAAAAACGCCAGACAGCCCAGCAGCACGAACATGCCTGCGGCCATTATCGACCCGGCCTTTATCTGGCCGTCCATGAGCGTGCCCATCTGTCTGGAGATGTCCTGACGCATGACCAGCACTCCGAGCACAGGCTGATTTCCGCCATGGCAATGATGGCAGGCAGGTTCATTCGGGATGGTCTTCACTTCCACATAGGAGGGCACGCCATTGATTTCCGTGATGACATGGCTCATTCCGTCGGTTTTCAGACGCTCTTCTACCATGCTGGCCATCTCCGGAGCGTTCACTGCGTCGGAAATTTCGCCGCGCAGATAGTTCTCCGAAGTGGAGTAGGTGACATTGCCCTTGAAGTTGGTCAGATGAATGTCGATATCGCCGTAACGCTCGCCTACTTCATCGAATTTCTGAGTCGTCCCGACGTTGTCGCCGAGAGCCATGGGCTCGCGGATGGCCAGCGCGAGCATTTCAGCGGTGCGCTTGGCGGTTATCTCAACCTCGTGCAGAGTGCTTGAGCGCTGCATGAAAAAGGTCGTCCAGAAGAGAATCCCAAAAAACACCAGCAACACCAAGGCCGTGATGCCCAGCATTTTGGCACCAAGAGATCTTCGAAAAATGTCCATCACGACCCCCTAGTGCGCCCCGCCGTAGAGCAGCGGCTTGAAGTTGAACGACTTGACCCGATCCTCGTTGTGGCAGTCCACGCAGTCTTCCATGGTCAGTTTGCCTTTGATGAGTTCCGTATCGCCCCCGCTTTCGACATGGTCATAACCGGGACCATGGCAGACTTCGCATCCTGCATCAGCAAGATGAGGCGTTTTTTCGTAACTGACGAATCCTCCGGGCTTGCCATATCCCGTGGCATGACACCCGTAGCAGGTTGCCAGTTCGGCTTCGGACAGGTCTGAAGCCATGATCTTAACAGATTTGTCCGAATGAGACTTCTTGGCGTACTTGGTAAAATTGTCATACTGTTCTTCATGACAGTCCCTGCATGCGGCAGTGCCTACATACGAATTTTCCGCCAGTACGGAAAACGGGCATAACATGCACATCAGCAAAAAGGCACGCCACACATTGAGCACGACTCGTCCTTCCATTCCCCCTCCTTGAACGGATACATTCACCGCAACTCCAGCCCCGCAAAGCTGCACATCATGCCGCTTTTTTCTTTGTATTACTAAAACGTTACATGGAAAACAAAATAGCGTCAACAGCTTGCCCATGATTTCACAAACACACTCACATATCCTCAAGGATCGGTGACAACCCTCCCCGAAAAAGAAAAACAACTGTTTTACCAGTGAGATACAATTTCGTAAAACAAGTACGTTCAGCCGCATCACACGTACATACATGTATGACAAACCAAGAGAACCACGCCTTGAAGAAACAAATTGCCCCGACTTGCCGGATTCCACGTTCAGGTCACTCAGTGCAATCGTTCCCATCACTTCCGCAAACATGCCATAGGGCATGATTTTACCGCGAAAGGCTCGAATCACCTCCCGATGATCCAACAGGATGTCGTTACAAGTTCTGCCAGTCAGCGGCCCCAACCACCTGAAATTTTCACCCAGCGAGATAATCAGCCTCATGACGTCACCTCCATAAAAACACCAAGTACGTACCTAGTTATTTAATTGAGAGCATGGGTAACTCGTAACTGGGTTGAATATGTATTTCTTGAAGCTAATCACTAGTAATTTTCACTGATTTTAAGGGCGCAAGCTAATTACCAACACGTATGCGCCTGCTGATGATATCGACTGGGCAAGGCGGTCGGCCCGGAAATTTACAGTATCCGAAAAATCATGCGTCAATCCGCGCTTATGGCTCTTCAAAATGTCACTGTAAAAGCCGTCATCAGCTTGAAGAGGGGGGGGGATATTTTTAACTGTCTGGAAAAAAGGTTTTCCCTGAAGGCTTCAAGCCCGGCCACCCATGCTGTGCACACGTGGGCGGAGAAAGACACTTACGGACCATCCGCGTTTTTTTCAGTGCAGCCATTCAAAATGAAGCCCCCCGCCGCAAGCGCGACGGGGGGCTTCATTTTGAAAAATACCGGCAAAAATGACGGCGTCTATAGTTCAAGCACAACCGAGGTCTTTTCAGGACGCAGAATCCAGCCAGGACGAAAAGTCCTCGATCTGGTGTTTGACGGAATCCGGACCGGTTCCGCCGGGGACATGCCGTCTGGCCACCGCATTCGAGTAATCAAGGACCGCAAAGACATCTTCGGCGATATCGGCGGAAAAGCGCTGCAGCTGGGCAATGTCCAGATCTTCGAGCCCCACGCCCTGTTCTTCCGCAAAGGCCACGGCCGCTCCCGTGATATGGTGCGCCTGCCGGAAAGGCACGCCCTTGGCCGCCAGATAATCGGCAAGTTCGGTGGCGTTCAGAAATCCGGCCTTTAAAGCCCGCTGCATGCGTTCGCGGTTGAAACCGAGTTCCGAAAGCATGCCGGCCATGATGGCAAGAGACGGCGCGACCGTGTCGTGCGTATCCAGAAAGGGCTCCTTGTCTTCCTGCATGTCCCGGTTATAGGCCATGGGCAGACCTTTCATAAGGGTCAAAAGAGCCATGAGGTCGCCGTAGACCCGGCCGGTCTTGCCGCGCATGAGTTCGGCCACGTCCGGGTTTTTCTTCTGGGGCATGATGGACGAACCCGTGGAATAGGCGTCCGGCAGTCGCACAAAGCCGAACTGCGGGTTGGCCCAGATGATGATCTCCTCGCACAGGCGCGAGAGGTGCATCATGATCAGGCTGCCGCAGAACGTGGCTTCGAGCACGAAGTCGCGGTCCGAGACGGCGTCCATGCTGTTCGCAAACGTCCCGTCAAGGCCCAGGGTCGATGCGACCTGGCCCGGATCGAGGGGATGGGTCGTTCCGGCCAGGGCGGCGGCGCCAAGGGGAGAAACCCTGGTGCGGACCAGCGCGTCGCGAACGCGGTCGTGGTCGCGGCGAAACATCTGGGCATAGGCCAGCAGATGCTGAGCCAGGCTGACGGGCTGGGCCGGCTGAAAATGGGTGCAGCCCGGCAGGAGCACATCCTGATGCTCTTCGGCCCGCTGCGCGAGCATCCCGATCAGCCCGCGCAGGTTCGCGGCCCACTCGTCAAGACACGCAGCGACAAAAAGCCTGAAGTCCAGAGCCACCTGATCGTTGCGCGAACGCCCCGTGTGCAGTTTTTGGCCCGGAGTGCCGACGATCTGGGTCAGGCGCTGCTCGATGTTCATGTGCACATCTTCGAGATCCTGCCGCCAGACAAAAGTCCCGTCCGCGATCTCGGCCCGGATCTGTTCCAGGCCCTGGTGGATGGCATCGCATTCGGACTGGCTGATGATGCCCTGCCTGGCCAGCATGGAGGCATGCGCCATGGAGCCGTCGATATCCTGGGCATGCAGGCGAGAATCAAAGCCCACGGAGCAGGTGTAGCGCTCGACCAGGGGGGCGGTGTCGCCGGAAAAGCGGCCGCCCCACAATTTTTTTTCCTTCTGGGTCGAAGTCATGGCCTAGCCCTTGATCTTGTTCAGAAACGGCTGACGGGCCTGCAGGCGAAGGCCGTGCAACTTGATGAATCCGGCCGCGTCGGCCTGGTTGTACACTTCATCCTTTTCAAAGGTGGCCAGCTCCGGATTGTAAAGAGAATACGGAGACTTGCGGCCCAGAGGATAGACCCCGCCCTTGTAGAGCTTCAGGCGCACAGTGCCGGTCACGGTCTCCTGGGCCTTGTCCATGAAAGCCTGCAACGCTTCGCGCTCGGGAGCGAACCAGTAGCCGTTGTAGACCATCTCGGCGTAGCGGGGGATGAGCGTGTCCCGCAGATGCAGGAGTTCGCGATCCATGCATACCCCTTCAAGGTCACGATGGGCGCGCTGCAGGATGGCTCCGCCCGGAGTCTCGTAGACGCCGCGGGACTTCATGCCCACAAAGCGGTTCTCGACCATGTCCAGACGTCCGATACCGTGCCGTCCACCAAATTCGTTAAGGGCCGCAAGCATCTTCGCGGGGCTCAGGGCCTGTCCGTTCAGGGCCACGGGGTTGCCCTGCTCGAAGTCCAGGGTGATGACCTCCGGGGTATTCGGTGCGTCCTCGGGATTGACGCTCAGCTGATAGGTGCCGGGACCGGGTTCGGACCATGGGTCTTCCAATTCTCCGCCCTCGAAGCTCAGGTGCAGCAGGTTACGATCGCAGGAATAGGGTTTTTCCCGGGTCACAGGCACGGAAATGCCGTTCTCTTCGCAAAAGGCGAGCAGGTCGGTGCGGGAGTTGAGGTCCCATTCACGCCAGGGGGCTATGGTTTTGAGCTGCGGGGCCAAAGCCAGGGTGGAGAGCTCAAAGCGGACCTGGTCATTGCCCTTTCCAGTGGCGCCGTGGGCAACGGCCTGGGCGCCTTCGGCCAGGGCGATCTCGACCATGCGCTTGGCGATGAGCGGACGGGCGATGGAAGTTCCGAGCAGGTAGCCCCCCTCATAGACCGCGTTGGCCCTAAACATGGGGAAAACATAATCGGAGACGAACTCTTCCTGCAGATCCACGACATAGGCCTTGGTCGCGCCGGTGGAAAGAGCCTTGTCCTCCAGTCCGTCCAGTTCCTCGGCCTGACCCAGGTCCGCGGTCATGGTGATGACTTCGCATTCGTAGGTTTTCTTGATCCATTTCAGGATGGCCGAGGTGTCGAGGCCACCTGAATACGCCAACACGACTTTTTCTATCTTGCTCATGAAAGTGCTCCGTTATGCGAGGCGGCAATGCCGCATTAGCTGTAAATCCACTCCAGAATGGCCTTCTGCATGTGCAGACGGTTTTCGGCCTGATCAAAAACGATGGACTGAGGTCCTTCGAACACCGATTCGCTGATCTCCTCGCCGCGATGGGCGGGCAGGCAATGCAGCACCTTGGCATTCGGGTCGGCCAGGGCGAGCAGTTCTTCGTCGACCTGGTATCCGGCAAAGGCCTTTTCGCGCTTTTTCTGCTCCGCTTCCTGCCCCATGGAGGCCCACACGTCGGTGTTGACGAAATGGGAGCCGGCGATGGCCGTCTTCGGATCATCGGTCACAAAGACCTTGGCGCCCATTTTCAGCGCCCGCTCCAGCACCGCCGTATTCGGGGTGTAGCCGTCGGGGCAGGCGATATTGAGCTGAAACCCGAAATATACGCTGGCGTTGATCCATGAATTGGCCATGTTGTTGCCATCCCCGATCCAGGAGATGACCAGGTCTTTAAGATTCGTGGTGCGCTCATAGATGGTCAGCATGTCGCTCATGATCTGACAGGGGTGAAACATGTCCGTCAAAGCGTTGACCACCGGGATGCTTCCGTAGCGGGCCAGATCCTCGACGTTTTTCTGGGCGAAGGTGCGCACGACCATGCCCTGCACGTAACGCGACAAGACGCGAGCCGTGTCTTTCAGCGGCTCGCTGCGTCCCAGCTGGGAATCGGCAGGGGTCATGAAGATCGTGTCGCCGCCCAGATGACGGATGCCGACCTCGAAAGACACGCGCGTGCGCGTGGAGGCCTTCTCGAAAATCATGGCCAGAGTCTTTCCGGCAAGCAGGTCGGAACGGTAATCCGCGTCCTTCATTTCCTTGGCCCGCAGCACCAGACCCATGGCCTCGGTGGCCATCAGACTATTAATCGATAAAAAATGCTTCATGATATCACCCGATCATCCGGTGAGCCGGTTTATGTGTTACGCCATGTTCGCAAAAAAGATGATTCCTACAGACCTTCTCCCCGGTTTGTAAAGAGCACTGTAACAACTCAAAATACAAGAAGAAAGCCAGTGTCAGAACACTGGCTTTCTTTACGGGCGAGAATGACGGGGGACTATTCCTGCGCGGCGTGGCGCGCGAACCCCGCGGCCATGCTCTGGGACAGGGTCCGCATGACCGCGTAAGTCGGATCCTCGGGCAAGCGCCGTGAACTCCGGAACAGGGCAAAATCCTTGTCCGGCGTGCTCTCCATGGTGGCGGCCTGAGCCGCGGACCAGATCAGCCCGCCATCCGGCACCCAGTGAATCTCCACAGTCGCGCCGATGGAAGTCCTGCCGGTGCGCGAGCCCTCGAAATACTGGGACACGTTGCCGCTGACCAAAATATTGGCGCCCCTGGCCCTGGCCTGCGCCATGGCCTCGGCAAGGCCCGGCCACGGTCGTGACGGATCATATTCCATGACCTCGAAGACCCCGCGACCAAGCCACGCGAGCCGGAAGATGTCGGCCATCTCCCTGCCCACGTCCTTGCGCACGGCAATGTCCTGACGCAGGGCAAAGGGCAGAATCAAGGCCCGCAGGCCCGTTTCGGGCAGGGACTGAGGCGTCACCGCCTCGACCAGTTCGCTCAATACGACCGGGGCATCGTCATGGTAGCGGATCTCGCTCAAACTCACATCGACCGGTGAATACGCGCATCCGCAGCAAAGCAGCACGAACAGCATGCAAAATTTCATGGCAGCATCTCCTTGGCAGGGGTTTTCAAGCAAGATAGATACCAAGCTCCACATCAACCGCTACAGGAGAACACCGTGACTGCCCCCGGCGAATCCGCCCTTTTGCGCTATCGCCTGACCCATCAGGAGAGCCTGCTCGGCGTTGCCTACTTCAGCCCTGCACCTGTCGAGCCCCTGACTCTCGAGCAATGTCTGGAGCATGTCCGCCGCACGCCCAACGACGAGTTCATGCGCGCCCACGCCCGTCCCCTTTTGGCGGCCCTTGATCCGCACAGCCTGCGCGCTCTGCACACGGATGCCGATCCTGTCGTCAAGAGCCTCGTTCTCGAAGCCGCGCTCCTGACTCCGGCACTGTCGGACCTGTGGGAACTGCTGAAGACGGAAGCCCAGGCCACGGCGGGCCTGACTCCCCAGATATTCCTGCGCAGCGTGTCCCTGGCCGGCCATGACATCCATGCACGTGCAAGCCGCCTGCTGGCCGCGAACATCTTCGAGCACAGGCCCCTGCCCGGCGACGTGGGCGCCCTTCCGCTCACTGCAGCCCCGGACTCGGACGCAGCCAACCCGGCCGTGATCAAGGCAGCCCTTGAGCCCCTGCCCCCATGCCCCAGACGGCCGGCCCGGCAGACATATGATCTGGCCATGGAGCGGCTCTACGGACTGGGCGTTCTGGACGGACCGGAGATGCGCCACCATGCATCCCTGTCCCCCTGGGGACTTCTGCGCCGCTGGAAATTGGATCGCACGACGCGCAGCGGCAGCTTCAACCATCGCCTGGACGGACTCATGACCAGCTACGGCCGCGGGCTTTGCCTGGAAGACGCGCAAGCCTCCCTGGCCATGGAGATCGTGGAACGCTACAGCTCCTTCGCCGACATCCGGGATCAACACGTTTCGGGCAGCAGGGATGGAGGCGAAATTCGCGTGGGCACCTACAGCGAACTTGGCGACAGGGCGCTGGACCCGAACGCGATGCGCCTTGAAGCGCCCTATGCGGGCCAGACCCTGCACTGGATGACCGCCCACGACAAAAACGGACAGGCCCGGTTCGTCCCGGTCCAGTCCGTGTACCTGTTCACCAATCTGGATGAGATCCGCCTGTTCAGCGGGCTGGGCTCCACGGGTCTGGCCTCGGGGAACACCCCGGAAGAGGCCAAGGTCAGCGGACTGCTTGAGGTCGTGGAGCGCGATGCCGAGGCGGTCAGCGTATTCGATCCCGCGCGCTGTTTCCGGATGCGGAGCAGGGATGACGGGATAAGCCAATTGCAGGAACGGTACCGTGAGCAGGGTATCGATCCGGTTTTTCAGGATCTGACCACGGACCTGGGTGTGCCCTGTTATAAATGCTTCGTGCAGATGCAGGGCGGAGAACTGGTCAAGGCCACGGGGGCGTCCCTGTCGGGCAGCCGGGCGGCGCTCTCGGCGCTGACCGAGACCCCGTTCCCCTTTCCCGGCAAGGTGGCATCGGCGCACGGCCCGGAAAACCTGCCCGTACGCATGCTCGAAGATCTGCCGGAACATTCGGCAGGCTCGGCGCCCGGCGACCTGGCCCTGCTCGAAGCGCTCCTGGAAAGCCGTGGCTACTCGCCGATCTATGCCGACCTGACCAAGCGTGAACTGCGTCTGCCGGTCTTTCGCGCCATTGTACCAGGGCTTGAGATCGTCTCGGATTTCGACCGCTTCACGCGCATAAGCCCGAGATTGTTGCGGGATGTGCTCAGACTGAAGGGAAAAGGCGCCTGAAGGATTCATCCTCATTCAGGCGCACCGAGGCCACGGCCAGTTCCGTCAGCGCGTCCATTTCCGGACCGTGATCGTGCCCCATGAGGTGCAGCAGGCCGTGAGCCAGCAGGCGCACGGTGTATTCGTGGGTGTCCTGGTTGTAGAGCCAGGATTCCCGGACCAGGGTCTCGGCGGACAGCACCAGATCCCCCAGCCAGTCATCCTCGCCGCCGGGAAAACTGAGTACGTTGGTCGGGCCCAGGCAACCCATGAAGCGGCCGTTCAATTCGGCCATTTCCCGGTCATCGACAATGCGCAAGGAGAGCTGCCACTCGTCGAGACCGAAAATTGCGGCCAGCCCCTCGAAAATCTCCATGAGCTCCGGCCCCGACAGAGGAAAACGGGGATCAACCGGCGCGGCCTGGTCCAGATGCAGCATCAGCCCTCCCGCACCGGCGCGACCCGGCGTCCCCTGCCGCGCACGGCCTGACCGGAAGCATCGCCTTCACGCGCCTGCGTGCTCTGTCGGTGCTGGTCATAGGCGCGGACAATGCGCCCCACCAGCGGATGGCGGATGACGTCCGCCTCCGTGAAATGGATCATGGCGATGCCCTGCACATCCTTCAGCACTTCCATGGCCTGCACCAGACCCGACCCGACATGCCCTGGCAGGTCGATCTGGGTGATGTCGCCGGTGACGACGGCCCGCGATCCGTAGCCCAGGCGGGTCAGAAACATCTTCATCTGCTCGGGGGAAGTGTTCTGGGCCTCGTCGAGAATGACGAAGGCGTTGTTCAAGGTGCGTCCGCGCATAAAGGCCAGGGGCGCGATCTCGATGGCTCCGGTGCCGATCATCTCCTGCACCTTGGCGTAATCGAGCATGTCGTGCAGCGCGTCGTAAAGCGGACGCAGATACGGGTTTATCTTCTCCACCAGATCACCGGGCAGGAAGCCGAGCTTTTCACCCGCCTCCACCGCCGGGCGGGTCAGGATCAGACGTTTGACTTTTTTTTGCAGAAACAGGGATACGCCCACGGCCACGGCCAGATAGGTCTTGCCCGTGCCGGCCGGGCCGATGCCCAGGGTCAGGTCCAGTTCACGCAGGGCGTGCAGGTACTCGCGCTGGGTCACTGTCTTGGGGCAGACCGTCTTGCGTGATGAAACCGCGAAAAGCGCTTCCTGATAATAGCTCTTGAGCGGAGTGGACGGATCGCGCAGCATGATGCGCAGGCTCTGCTCGATGTCGCGCTCGAAAAGTTGGTGTCCGCCGCGCACCAGGTCGTAAATCTGGGCGAAATACCGGCAGACCAGGCCGACCATGAGAGGATCTTCGCCAAATATCGAAAGCGAATTGCCACGACTCTCCACGCGCACGCCCGTCATTGTGGCCACGGTGTCCAGATAGGCATTCCCGGGGCCAAAGACTTCACGGGCAAAGTCCGCGTTTTCAAAGGATATTTCCTGAATTTCCATATGTTTCCATGCTCTGGGTGAATTGTTCAAAAATCCGTACCCGCCTCCGGCTCCATTTGCAAATCTCTGCGGACTCCCGTAGAAGCTGACCTTTGATCATCAAGGATTACCAGCAACACAGAGCATCAATTCAGGCCCGCCTGCGGCCAAGAAAATATGAGCACAAAGAGTAGAGAAGAAACCAGCCAGCTGCCGGCCGTCAGGCAGGAAACGCAACTTGCTTTTCAAGAAGCAAAAAGCATGGTGAGGAAAGCTTTCGTGACCGCAATCAAGACCAATCTCGCATTCCTGGCCTGTTCGGGCATGTATGCCTACCGATCCGGGCAGCGCTTCTGGGAACAAAAGGGCAGTTCCTGGTGGGCCAAGTCCCGGGCCTTTTCCAAGACCGCATACCTCGCCCTGCAAGAAGACGCCTTCGGATCCGACATCGTCATCGAGACCCTGGATATCGACCGCATCCTGGAAGAGGGAAAACCCACCCTTTCCATACCGTCCACGCCCGAAGCCGTGGACGATCTGGTGCACAAGAAAAAATCCTAGCCGATTATTGGAAAATTTCAGTAGCCTGCTAGCCGCCGATGGCCGTCATGGTCCTGTCGCAGACCTGATTGTGCTCGCGATCCTGCAGCAGACGATAGCCCAGGGGCTTTTCCGCGTTGGCACGGGCAAACAGGTCGAGCATGTCCTGCATGGTATGCTCCGGATCGCGCAGGATGGAACGCACGTCATATTCCCGGTCTGAAAAAAGGCAGGTGCGCAGCTTGCCGTCAGAAGTGACCCTGAAGCGGTTGCAGCTCTCGCAGAAATGATTGCTGACGGCCGAAATCACCCCGATTCGCCCGGACCCGCCGGAGATCCCGTACATCTTTGCCGGGCCGCTGTTGCGGGACGCTTCGAGCACCTCCTGAAGTGGCACCAGCTTCTCCACCTCGGCGATGATCTCCTCGGCGGGCCAGTAATTCTCACGGCTCCAGCGCGACTGGTAACCGATGGGCATGAACTCGATAAAGCGCACGTCCACCCCGTTTTCACGGGCGAAATCCACGAACCCGGGCAACTCGTCATCGTTGACCCCCTTCAGGGCCACAACATTGACCTTGACCCGCAGACCACCCTTCAGACAGGCGTCGATGCCCGCCCGGACCTGATCATAACCGTCGATCTTGGTTATTTCCTCGAATTTTTTGCGCTGCAGGGTATCAAGAGAAATATTCAGACAGGATATACCGGCCTCCCGCAGTTCGTCGACGCGACCCGCAAGCAGGGTTCCATTGGTGGTGATGCGCAGGTCCAGATCGGGATACTTGGCATGCAGACGCCCCATGAAAGGAATGAAGTCCTTGCGGGCGAAGGGCTCTCCTCCGGTCAGTCGGACCTTCTCCACCCCGGCCTGCCGGGCCACGTCCACCAGCTCGGCCATTTCCTCGAAAGACAGAATCTGTTCGTGCGGGATGAACGTCCATTCATCCTGGGGCCTGCAATACAGACATCGCAGATTGCAGCGGTCGGTGATGCTCAACCTCAGATAACTGACTTTTCTTCCGTGGGAATCGATCAACATGGGTGTACCTCGCGCAAAAGTTGTGGCCGCCAGTAGTATGTCCGGCAGGGCATTATGTAAAGTCAGCGTTGCCCTTCAAGGCGAAGGCTTTCCTCCAGGGCGGGATCGATGGCAGGGCGAACCGTGCGCAGAACCTTGTCCACCCCGACCATTCCCAAGGCCGCGCCTTTTATGGGCCGCACATCCCTGACCAGGCACAGGAGCACCTCGCCACGATCCGCCATTTTCAGATGACTGGCCAGGGCCGCCAGGGCCGCCGCCTCCTGCACGGTCCGCTCGGGCACTTCCTGGGCCGGAAAGTCGCGCTTGACGATGACATGGGCGCCAGGGCCGTCCTGGGCATGCAGCCAGTAGTCGAAGGGACTGGCGGCCTGGGTCAGCAACTGATGATTGGCCTGGGCGCTGCGGCCGCGCACAATGAGGAATCCGTCCGAGGAACGATAAGCCTGGACCTTGATCTTGCGAAACTTGGCGGGAAGCACAATGGGCGCGGGAGCTTTTGCGCCGCGCACGGACTCGGCTTCGGTCGGCGGCATGCCCTGACGAACCGCATCCAGCTCCCGCTGCAGGGCCAGGGCGCGGGCTGCGACGATGCCCAGCCCACGTTCGCCCTTGGCGGCGCGCCCAAAAAAACGCTCCATGTTTTCACGCACCGTCAAGCCAGGATCAAGACGAACCTCCACGTCCTCGCCATGCTCGTCCTCAAGAAGGAGCACTGCCAGCCGGACGTTCCTGTCCAGGCCATGCAGATGCGCCTGCAGCAGAAGCCCGTCGCGACGCTTTTCGACCATGCCCTGCAAGCGCTTGTGATCACCCTGAACCCGCTCAAGGGCGCGCCGGATGCGGCGAATGTTGCGGGCCACGGCGCTGTCTGCACCGGCGTGGACCCGCTCGAGTCCGGCCAGCGTCTGGCCGTGGGCATTCTGCGCAGCCTCCAGAGCGCTGGAACAAGCGCCTCCGTCCCGCAGGGGCCAGAGCCGCACCTGGGGCCGGCCCTGATGATCGAGCCCGTGATAAAAAGTGGACACGGTGCGGGTCCCCAGGCTCTGAAGCAAAGCCTCGGCCTCGGCCGGAGAAACCGATCGCAGGTGATGGCGCAGAGGCGGAGTCAGATGAGGAAGCTCTCGCCACAGCCCCTCCTCGCTCCTGATTCGCTCCAGTTCCGGCCAGACCGGCTCGCTCCCGAATCCGGGCGGCAACGATTCCGTCAGCAACGGAGCCGCCGCGAGATCAAGGATGAGCCACTTGCCTTCACCCGGCGACAATTCAAGAGCCAGTCGTCGCAGAGGCCAGTCCGAAACGAGCCCCAGGACGCGACGCCCTTTAAGCCTTTTGCGCAGCCACATGGCGCGGCCTGAAGGATTCTGGGGATTATCTGGTTTGTGGCGGCTGAGATAGAGAAACGGCGTGGGTTTTGCCGTGCACAGCACAAGATATCCGGCCCGGCCAAGATCCAGGGTCCAGGTATCGGGAAGAGGAGTAAAAACCTTCTCCACGCGCATGCCGACGATGCGCTCAGCCAATTCTTCGGCCACAAAACAGAAAACACTGGCGTCCATGAATTCACCCCAAAAAAAAAACGCGTCCCGCAAACGGCACGCGCTTCAATGAACATTGAGCCTTACGCTACGCTAGTCTCCACGCAAACGCTCTTCCTCTTCCCTGCGGCTCTTGCACTCAATGCACAGGGTGGTCATCGGACGGGCCTTTAAACGCGGAATCCCGATTTCCTCGTCGCAGTCTTCGCAGACTCCGAAAGTGCCGTCTTCGATGCGGTCCAGGGCCTCGTTGATTTTCTTGATCAGCTTGCGGTCCCGGTCACGCAAGCGCAGAGTGAAAGTCCTGTCGGACTCAGCTGAAGCTCTGTCGGCAGGATCGGAATAATATTCCACGTTGTCCGACATTTCTTCGATGGTCGCCTCACCCTGCCGCTGGATATCGTCAATCATCTGAGTCAAATATTCTTTGAAGAACTCAAGGTCTTTGGCTTCCATGATTATTCCTCCTGCACTCCTGTTAACTTAGGGAGAGTGTTTCTATTCATTGAAAAGCAAAAAGTAAAGCCCCTGAACGCTACGGCGCCCTCTCCGCTCCGCCTCAAATCATCTCCGGAAAGATGCCTCCGGCGAACAGAAAACTCCCCCCCTGCACCCCTGACATTTTGAGCACCCTCTCCGCACCACCTCAAGCAGGCCTTCGGGGTTCGGGCGAGGGCTGTCGGCTGTCTGACTGAGCCAGGCATCGTTTGCTTCCCGGCCGTTCGCCGCACAAAGCACAGCAGAAAGCCCAAACCCCAAGGCCGGGAAGCATTACGAGGCCCGCGAAG